>JANMSA010000211.1:0-6887 GCA_031388865.1 Acidobacteriota bacterium
CCAACTTACGCCATCCGATGAGCTTCGAAGGTCGAAAGAAGGGCCAAAGCCAGGGCACCCATCCATACCCGAACGCTGGCACCTCTCATGACCTCTACGTACGTATTCCGTCAAACATAGTCGCGAAGCAGACGAATCGCAATGCGCAGGTGTGAAAGGCCAGCTGTGATCAGCCAATCGGCGTCTTGTCAGTGCAGCCGCGGTGAAACCGGATCCTTTAGGGTGCCTCACTGGTGTTCATTGGAAACACGATCCTCCGCGGCGAGGATCAGCGCGTTCGCGCCATTCGAATCCGTCCCGGTGAGGTCCGCCGTTGCTGCAATCAGGATCTCCGCGTTCGCGCGTGCCGGACCTCAGCGTGGTCTGCCATTCTCCCGCGCGCACGCGCTCGGCAGCGGCGAGCAGGTGCGCACTCGCGAAAAACCCGCCGCTCCCCGGATTTCGCCCGCCCGTCACTCCGTTATCCCCCGATGATGAAGAACGCCTTTCTCGCACTCCTCTTCCTCTTCGTCTCCACCCTCTCCGCCTCCGAGGGAAAGTGGACGCCGCAGCAGGTCCTCGAGCTCGATCCGCTGTGGCTGAAGGCGCAGGGTCTCGAGTTGCCGCCGCAGCGACTGTGGGATCCAGAGCGCGGCACCGGCCTGCTTGCTGCCACGATCAGCACCGGCGGATGCTCCGCGGCGTGGATCTCGGCCGAGGGGTTGTTTGCGACGAATCACCACTGTCTCTTTGGAGTGTTGCAGGAGCACGCGACGCCGGAGAGCGACATCATCGCGAACGGTTTTCTGGCGCGCACGCGCGACGCGGAGCTGCGCAGCCGCACGGTGCGCATCACCATCCCTCGGCGCTTCACCGACGTCACGAAAGAGATCGTCACGTCGGTGCCGAGGGGCGCGAGTGACGCGCAGCGGTTCGTGGCGATCGAGAAGAGATCGAACGAGATCCTGGCCGCGTGCGAGAAGCAGGCGGGATCGCGGTGCAGAGTGGCGGCGCATGACGGCGGCCTGCAGTACGTGCTGCAGGAGATGACCGAGCTCGCTGACGTGCGACTCGTGTACGCGCCGCCGCGAGCGGTCGGCGAGTTCGGCGGCGAAACGGACAACTGGATGTGGCCGCGTCACACCGGCGACTTCGCCATCGGCCGCGCGTACGTCGACGGCAAGCCGTTCCGTCCCGAGTTCTTCTTCCCTCTCGCCACCAGAGGCGTCCAGCCCGGCGACTTCGTCATGATCCTCGGCTACCCCGGCACCACCTATCGCGCGCTCACCGCGGCGGAGATGGAGGAGCGGCACGCGTGGTTCGCGGCGCGCGCCAGCGTGTATCGCGACTGGATCCGCATCCTGGAGGAGGCGACGAAGGGAAGCAGCGAGGGCGCGATCGCAGTGGCGGATATCGTGAAGACCCTGGCGAACCGGCAGAAGAATGGGGAGGGACAGCTCGCCGGCTTCAAGCGCGGCAGCATTCTCGAGAAGCAGCGCGAGGCCAATCGCACCGTTCTGGAGTGGTCGCGACAGAACAAGCGGCCGGGCGCCGTCGCCGCGTGGTCCGGCCTCGCGGCGATGGCCGAGGAGCAGAAGAAGACTGCGGAGCGCGACTTCCTGCTCGACCACATTCGCATGACAGCCGCGTCGCTCACGCCGACAGGGCCGAAGTCGCTGGTGTTCGCGGTGGCGATCGCGCGGTCCGCGATCGAGCGGCAGAAGGCGGATGCCGAACGCGATCCCGTGTTCATGGAACGCTCCATCGGCCGAGTCCGCGAACGGCTGGAGCGCGATCAGAAAAGCTTCTTCGCGCCGGCCGACAAAGCACTCCTGACGGACTTCGTCCGTCGCGCCGGAACACAGATCGCGCCTCTGAATGGAATCGGATCACTCGACGCGCTCTACGCGAGCACGAAGCTCCTCGACGTTGCCGAACGTTTGAAGATGTTCGCGGAAACGCCCGCGCAACTGCGCGCGCGGAAAGACCCGCTCGTCGAGTTGGGCTTCGCGCTCAACGCGGAGATCGATACGCTGACCCAGCGCAAGAACCGCTGGGAGGGCACGATCTCGCGCCTGCGCCCCGAGTGGCGCCGTGCCGTCATCGCCCACGCCGGCAAACCCGTGTCCCCGGACGGAAACTCGACGCTCCGCGTCTCCTTCGCCCACGTGAAAGGCTACGCCCCGCGCGACGGCGTCATCTACACGCCGCAGACCACGCTCCGCGGCGTCGTCGACAAACACACGAATGCCGAACCGTTCGACGTCCCCGAGGCCGTCCTCGCCGCAGCCCCGGACGACCTCGATCTCCCCGTGAACTTCCTCGCCGACGGCGACACCACCGGCGGCAACTCCGGCAGCCCCGTCGTGAACGGCCGCGGAGAGCTGGTCGGCATCAACTTCGACCGCGTCTGGGAAAACGTCGCCAACGACTTCGCCTTCAACCCCGACGTCGCCCGCAACATCAGCGCGGACGTGCGCTACCTGCTGTGGATGCTGCGCGACGTGGCCAGGGCGGAGGAGTTGCTGCGGGAGGTGGAAAGTGCCGCCACAACGCTGCCCTGAACAAAGCGAAGGGTCGAGTGAGCCTCCGCTTCTGCGGGTGGATCGCGCTACACACGGGGCGCACCCTCGACCGCCTCGAGTGCGGCCCGCTGCCGATGCCGCCGTTGCGTACAATGCCGGCCGTGCGTGCTGCGGTTCGCGGGATCGCGCTTCACTTCCCCGACGGCGTCGTCGACAACGAAGCTCTCGCTCGTGAGCTCACCGGCTGGGACGCGAGCCGATTCGAGACCAAGGTCGGAATCCGCAGCCGCCACATCGCGGCAGCAGGCCAGAAAGCATCCGATCTTGCAGTCGCCGCCGCGCTGAACCTCTTCGCCGCCGAAGGGGTCAAGCCGGATGACATTGACTTCGTTCTGGTATGCACTGAAACCCCGGATCACATCATCCCATCCGTCGCCTGTGTCATTCAGCCACGCCTCGGATTGCGCGTCACCTGCGGCGCAATCGACATCAATCAGGGGAGCTCCGGATTCGTTTACGGACTTGCTCTGGCGAAGGGACTGACTGAAAGCGGTCTGGCACGGAACGTCCTGCTGATCACGGCCGACACGATCTCCACGCTGCTCGATCCAGCCGACCAGACCACTCGCCCTCTGTTCGGGGACGCGGCAACGGCCACCTGGATCACTGCGAGCGACAGCACCCGCGAAGAGCTCGGCCCCTTCGTCTTCGGCACCGACGGAACCGGCGCCGGACATCTCATGGTCCGCGATGGCTACCTGCGCATGAATGGCGGAGAGATCGTGGCCTTCACTCTCCGCGTCGTTCCGGATCTCGTTCACCGCCTCCTCGAGAAGGAGCAATGCCGGCTCGACGACATCGATGGATTCGTGTTTCACCAGCCGAACGCCCTGCTGCTCGAACAACTGAGGCGAAAGATCGGAATCCCGCCTGAGAAGTTCTGCATCGAGGTCGAGAACTGCGGCAACACCGTTTCTTCGACGATCCCGATCGCGCTGCGCAGCGCGCGCGACCGTGGATTCGTGAAGCCGGGATCTCGCGTGTTGCTCGCTGGCTTCGGCGCCGGGTTGTCGTGGTGTGGCGCGCTGTTGCGAGTCTACTGACAGCTACTCCAGCCGTGAGAATCCTCGGCTGAGAAACTGCGGCGTCGCAGTGAGATGGTGCTCGAGCCACCGCGCCAGTCCAGCTGAAAGTTCCCGCTCGACGTCCTCAGCCAGCGCCTGCGAAACGGGTACGATGGGCTGGCCGATAGTGAGAACCACAGGTCGTGCGGCGTTCTCCCAACGTGAACCCACCGGATAAACGGGCGAGCCCGTCATCCGGGCCAGAGCGGCAAATCCCCGACGAAACGAGACCTCGCGACCGAGGCACGTCACGGGTGCGGTGTTGGTGCCCCACTTCCCGTCCACAGCGATGACGACGATCCGTCCCGCGCGGAGAATGGCCAGAGCTCGGGCGAACGACAGCGCCGTCTGACCGGAAGCATCCGCGGTTCCCAGCATCTCGACGCTCGTCGGCCGTTGGGCTGCAGACGTGTAGTTGATCATCCCGGCGGCGACGTTCGCTGCCGTTAGAACCGAGAAGAGAGCTGAGATGGTCGGTCCCATATGCCACGTCGCAAAGACGGCTCCGCGACCGCTCTCGACGATCGCGCGGAACGATGGTTCGTTTTCCCAGCGAACCAGAGCCGCAACCCGCTCTTCGTCGGATCGTCGCGTGAACTCGTCGAAAACGCGCGTCTTCATCTCGGAAGCCGCAAGCGAAGCGCCGATGCGCGATGCTTCCGTTCCGGCAAACGCAGCATAGCTTTCCGCCATCTCACGGAACGCGCCGCCGAACAGGTGGAAGGAAAAGGCCGCCCTGGCCATCCGGTCGGCCAGTCCGAACGAAAGGCGCGGCGAAAGTCGCACCAGCCACGCCAGGGCAATGCTCGACGAGGTAACGAGCAGCAGCCAGACGCGCTGCTTCATGAGGCGGCCGGTCCACCGATGAGCCGCCGGAGCACGGCGCCAAAGGTGATGCTGCCGTCAGCCACCAGTTCGACGGGAAGAGGGACATCGAACGCTGCGTCGATCTCCGCGAGGAGCTCGACCCTGGAAATGGAATCGAGCCCGATCCCCGACGCGCCGAGCGGCTGCTCGAGCTCGATCTCTCCCTCGATCGGCCGTGGAGAGACGCGGCGGATCAGGTCGCGGAGCGCGTCGGCCACTTCTGAGTCGTTCATCGATTCATTGCGTCATACAACGCGCGGGCGTCCCTTGCAAGACCCTCGCGGATGTCGTGAAAGGCTTCCGCACCGAATCCAGGCCACGGCTCGTACGCCACCGCGGAAAGTACATTCACGCGCTCCAGGTCGACCCGGGCAGCGACAGACTCCAGGCGTTCCCGGCAATCATGTGCCAGACGCGCTGCTTCGGCAGAGCGACTCCCTTTCGCCAGCTCGATCATGGTTTCCACGGTGACCAGCCAGCGAAGATCGTTGATCCCGTCAGCGAGAGCCCTCCATTGCAGCGTGGGTATGGACCCCTGACGAGAGGGATAGGTGGTCATGTGCTGTCGCATTTGAGGATGCGTGCGATCCCACAAGGAGAAGTCATCGAATGGCGAGGACGGAGGTACAGGACGATGCTGGTAGCAGTACGGCGCGATGCCTTGCGCGCGGCTCTTCCATAGATACACTCCCGCAAGCGCGCGGTGTACCGCCGGCTTTTCGAGATGCGATTGCCAGTAATAGCTCCTCGACACGCCTGGATTCCGAGGGAGATAGACGCTGATGATGTCGATGCGCTCCCCTTCGAGCTCCTGTGCGAAACGTGCGTTCACGATGGACACCATCGTTCGAGCGCGGCAGTCTCGCGCGAGCGCGACGTTCCTTCTCAATTCCGGAAGCCGCGCGCCCGGATCGACGTCGGGCTCGTCGCCGACGTAGAAAACAGGATCGAAGCCACTGAAGTCGATGCGAGCGATGTCGACTGGATAAGGGGGCTGAATGACGATCGTGCCGCGGAATCCCACCTCACGCGCGATCGCGAGCGCACGGCGAAGGTTTCCGGATCGGCGCTCGTCCAGCGAGACAGACGTGAACCCAGCACGACGAATGTCCTCGAGCTGCGTTCGAAAGAGCCGCTCGGGGACGTAGTGCTGCGAACGGAAGCAGTCCAGAGTGCCGCGATACCAGAGAAAGCGGTCCTGCGGAGGCTCGACGAGCGCGAAGGGCAGCACCTCGATGTGGAGCGGCAGCGACGCGATCGCCGAGCCGCGACCGTTCACGATCTCGATGGTGCCGTTCACATCAGAAGACGCCAGCGCGACGGAAACGAAGATCTGTCTGCTCACGCCGGCGTGCAATGACATGCGGACGTCGCCGGTCAGCCGCACGTCCGGAGGTTCGTAGAAGACCCGGCGCGGGCGCAGCGAGCGGCGGACGATGTGCCGCACATGACCGCACCAGAAGCCGTACCAGTCGCGGAGCGATTGGCGGTCGTCTTTCAGGAGAAGCTCGGCGACAGGAAGCGGTGCGGCACGCTCCAGCCCCACACCCGGCTGTTCCCGTACGGCAACCACGTGAAGATCCGCCTCGGCAGGCCCTCTCAGGGTGAGGCCATCGACGTCGGCGTCGGAGATGATCGCGAATGCAAGCGAGAGCATCTCGCCCTGCGTACCGACCGCGTCCAGCGAATCGATTCCTTCCTCGCGAGGAGTTGTCGCGTACGCGACCTGCTTCAGGAACCGGATCACGAACCGCGTTATCGTAGCACCCGCCCATGGCCTGCGATGCACACGCCGCGCGCCCGCATGTGATCGCTCTCATCCCTGTGCGGGATGAACAGTGGACCTTGCGGCGCTGCCTCGCGACAGCCTCGTTGTGGGCCGATCACATCATCGTCGCGGATCAGCACTCCGGCGACGGCTCCGTGGCCATCGCGCGCGGGTTTCCGAAGGTCACGCTCATCGAGAACCGCGATCGCGAGTTCAGCGAGGTGTCGAGAAGCGGGCAGCTCATCGACACGGCTCGCAGCGTCTGCGATGCGCCGCGCGTCCTGGTCAGCATCGATGCCGACGAGATTCTTTCTGCGAACGTCCTCACCAGCACGCAGTGGGAAGCGGCGATCCACGCACGGGCCGGCACTCACATCCGTTACACGAGAGTGACGCTGGGACCGGACGCCAGCAGCTACTTCCGCGACGTCGCTGCCGACCTTGGCGTGTCCATCCCTTTCGCCTACGCCGACGACGGCTTTCCATACGACGGTGGCCTCATCCACACCTGCCACGTGCCTTCCCCACCCGAGGCACCCGCCGTCGATGTATCGGACGTCGCAGTCATCCACTACAACCATTGCCATCCTGACCGTGAAGCGATGAAAGATCGCTGGTACCGGT
>JANMSA010000225.1:0-6174 GCA_031388865.1 Acidobacteriota bacterium
GAGGGACCTGGGTGTGCGGCGGCACACGGCCTGAGCTTCGTGCCACCCGTCCCCCCAGGTCCCTCGACTCACGCTCGGGATGACATGGTTTGTCATTTCATCTCACGTGCAGCGCTTGCGCTGGAAGAGGCGGAGGATGAGAACGCATCCCCACTGCGTCGCAGACAACTGACGACCGGCAACCGGCAAACCCGCGGCAAAGCGCGCGGTCAGAATCCCTCGAGCAGGTTGGTCACCAGCCCTTCGGCGAAGCGCACGGCGATCTCCTGGATGGCGCGCGTCTCCTGATCGAAGGCATCGGTGTTGGCCAGGTTCACTTCGTAGTTCTCGGTAAAACGGTACTGGTCGTTCTTCCAGATCACCTTGTCCTCGCCGCGGTGGTCGAGGAGCTCGATCTTGGCGGTGATCGAGATCTGGTAGCGCGTGGCGCGCCCCTGCTCGAATGCGATCGGGTAGATGTTGAAGGTATCGATCGATCCGCGCAGGATCGCGTGCGCCTGGCTGGCGGAGGTGACGAGCTGCAGGCGGCCGCGCGAGACGAACTCCTCCGCCACAGCCTGTGTCACGCGCTGCTCGAGCTCCACGCGGGTGGTGCGATTCACGAACGCGGGCACCTCGATGGTGCGGATGGCCGGGTCGAGGAAATTGCTGCGCCCCACCAGGCCGTAGCCGCAGGACGTCAGCAGAATGAGAACGAGGATCGGGAGTCTGCTCATCGTGGGCAGGTGACGCTCACTCCGGCGTCCGCGACGTTCTTGGATCTCGCCAGTTCATGCTCATCGAATCACCACGTTCACCAGCTTACCCGGGACGTAGATCTTCTTCACGATTTCTTTCCCTTCCACCCAGCTCTGGATGCGCTCGTTGGCGTCGACGGCCGCCCACACGCGCGCCTCTTCCGCGGGCGCGGGAACGACCACCTGCGCGCGCAGCTTTCCGTTCACCTGCACGGCAATGGTGACGGTATCCTCCAGCATCAGGCCCGGATCCGCCACGGGCCAGCGCGACGTCAGCACGAACTCCTCGTTCCCCAGCATCGACCACAGCTCCTCGGTCACATGCGGAGCAAACGGATGCAGCATCTGCAGCAGCGCCTCGTAGGGCTCGCGCGAAACTGCGTCGCCGAGGACGTTGGAGAACTCCATCAGCGCGGAGATGGCGGTGTTGAACTCGAATCGCTCGATGCGCGAAGTGACGGCGTCGATGGTCTGGTGCATCTTGCGGATCACGTGGGCGGGCGGCTCGCCCGCCGGCTGCCGGCCGTCCACCAGCTGCTGTCCCATGTGCCACACCCGCCCGAGGAAGCGGTAGGCGCCGACCACGCCCTCGTCGGACCACGCCGCTTCCTTCTCGGGAGGCGCAATGAAGAGCGTGTACACGCGCTCTGTGTCCGCGCCGTACTTCGCGATCAGCTCATCCGGCGGCACGACGTTCAGCCGCGACTTGGACATCTTCGTGATCTCGGATACGACCGCTTCCGAGCCGCGGTAGGGCTTCCCATCCCGCCACTCCACCTCCGCCGGCGAGATCCACGAGCCATGAGCGTCTCTGAATCCCTCTTTGGTGATCACACCCTGGTTGAAGAGTCGTGTGAACGGCTCCTCGAATTTCAGCAGGCCCATGTCGAAAAGCGTTCGGGTGATGAAGCGCGCATACAGGAGATGCAGGATCGCGTGTTCGATGCCCCCGATGTACTGGTCGACCGGGAGCCAGCGATTCACCAGCTCCGGATCGAAGATCCGCTGATCATCACGCGGCGTGACGAAGCGGAGGAAGTACCAGGACGAATCCACGAACGTGTCCATCGTGTCCGTCTCGCGGCGCGCGTGGCCCTGGCACTGGGGACAGGTGGCGTTGACGAACGTATCGTGCTTCGCCAGCGGGTTGCCCTCGCGGCCGGTGAAGGGAACGTCCAGCGGCAGCGACACTGGCAACTGGTCTTCGGGAACAGGGACCAGCCCGCATTGCTCGCAGTACAACATCGGGATCGGCGTTCCCCAATAGCGTTGTCGCGAGATCAGCCAGTCGCGCAGGCGATAGCGCACCGTGCCCTTGCCGATCGCGCGCTCCTCGATGATGCCGATGATGCGCTCGATCGCTTTGGGGACCGGCAGTCCGTCAATCGGGCCGGAGTTGATGAGGACACCGCTGTCGTCCTTGACGGTGAACGCTTCGCTCAGGTCGGAAGGCTCAGAGCCGTCCGTTCCGCTCGGCGCGATCACAACGCGGATCGGCAGGCCGTACTGCTTCGCGAACTCGAAGTCCCGCTGGTCGTGCGCGGGCACGGACATGATCGCGCCAGTGCCGTACTGAGGCAGCACGAAGTTGCCCAGCCAGATCGCGATCTCCTCTCCAGTAAAAGGATTGGTGGCCGTTTTTCCGGTGAACCGCCCCTCCTTCCCCGCCTCCTGGCGCTCCAGCGCGGATTGGTTACGGACCGCGGTGATCCACTGCTCGATGTCTCCACGATCGGGATGATCGCTGATGAGTTGCGCGGCGTCGGGATGCTCCGGCGCGAGAACCATGAAAGTCGCGCCGAAGATCGTGTCGGGCCGCGTGGTGAAAACGCGGATCGCGTGGCCGAGGGAAGGAACGGGGAAGTCCACGTCTGCCCCGAGGGAGCGGCCGATCCAGTTCCGCTGCATCAGCTTCACTTTGTCCGGCCACTGATCGAGGGTGTCCAGGCCGGCATCGAGGCGGTCCGCGTAGTCGGTGATCTTCAGGAACCACTGGGAAAGCTCGCGCTGCTCGACGAGCGCGCCGCAACGCTCACACCTTCCGTCGACGACCTGCTCGTTCGCCAGGACCGTCAGGTCCTGCGGGCACCAGTTCACCGGCGCCTGCGCGCGGTATGCGAGGCCCCGCTTGTAGAGCTGCAGGAACAGCCACTGATTCCACTTGTAATACTCGGGCTCGCACGATGCGATCTCCCTGGACCAGTCGTAGAGGATGCCCCAGCGCGCGAACTGCTTCTTCATGCGCTCGATATTGCCGAGGGTCCATCCGCGGGGATGTGTGCCTCGCTTGATGGCAGCGTTCTCCGCCGGGAGGACAAAGGCGTCCCACCCCATCGGGTTGAGCGCGGCGCGTCCCTGCATGCGGAAGTAGCGATAGACCGCGTCGCCGAGGATGTAGTTGCGGCCGTGCCCGACATGCAGGTCGCCGGAGGGGTACGGAAACATGTTCAGCATGTACAGCTTCTGGCCCGGCGCGCCGGCGGTATCGATCTCCGCCACCTTCGCCTCGGCCCATCGCTCTTGCCATTTCGGCTCGATGTCGGTGGGGAGGTATTGCATAGGCGGCGCAGTATAAACGCGAGGGACCGACCGGGGAGCCTCCGGCGGGCCGGTGCGACCGGCAGCCTGGCTGGCCTAGGCCTGGACGTACGCTCGTCGCACGAAGAACGCGTTTGGGGGGCCGCATGTGCACAATCAGCGCTGCCGGTCGCACCGGCTCGCCGGAGGCCCCCCGTCGTCCCTACTGTCGTACGCCGCGGCGTCGGATGGGGCTCGGTGGCACGAGCTCGTAAGCGCCGCGGCCATGCGTAGCGGCGACGATCGTTCCCGAGGCGGTCACGTCGAAGCCGGCGACGATCACTGGCGGCATTCCCGAAGAAAAGTGCTCCCACTCCCCTGCTTTCGCGTCGTACCGGAGCACGCCGATGTCCGTCCCTGCGTAGAGGATGCCGCTCTCCGTCGGGTCGATGAGCAGCGCGTTGACCGGCGCATCGGGAAGCCCCGCGGAATGGTTCTGCCAGGTCATGCCGCCGTCCGTGGTCTTCCAGATGTGCGCCGCGGCATAGCCCGACAGTCCGATGTAAGCGACGCTGGCGTTCGCGCCGTCGATCGCGAATGTGCGTACGGCACGGTTCGGCAATCCGCTCGTGATGTCTGTCCACGTGACGCCGCCGTCGCGCGTCACCATCACGCGTCCGCGGTTCGAGCCGGTGTAGATCACCTTCGAATCGCTGGGCGCGACGCCGATCGCTCCAAGCGTGTCCGTGCCTCCACGGGTCAGGTCGAGCAGGTCTGCCGGCGCGACCCAGGTGGTTCCGAAATCGTGACTCACGAACAGCCGGTATGTTCCGAAGTAAAGCGTGTTGGCGGATGGCGACTGCTCGAACGGCGCGATGAACGCGACCCGGTTGCCCCCGAACGTGTCGTTCGTGGAGAGCGTCTCGCGAAAGACGTCTCCGCGTGCCCCGAACGAGAGAATCATGCCCTCGACATAGTTCGTGACGAGGTTGTCCGGATCGTCGCGGTGGAAGAGGACCGAGCCGTAGTCGCCGGTGACGAGCTCGCGCCACGTTCCGTTCGCGTCGCGGCGTTCCAGACCGTTGTCCTGCGTGCCGAGGAACAGCGAGGACGGGTCGGTGGGATGCGCCGCAATGCTGTACGCCTGAACGAGCGAGAGAGCACCGGAAAGCGACTGGAACGTTGATCCGGCATCGCGCGAGAGAAAGACACCGCCGTCGTTCCCGAGAAAGAAGGTACGTGAGTCGCGCGGATGGAAGGCCAGCGCCTGCTGGTCGACGTGCGAGGTCGAGCTCTCAGGATCGAAACTACCTGTGGCCGTGTAGCCGCGCGTCATGTTCGTGAAGGTCTGTCCGCCGTCGAGGCTGCGGAAGAGATCCCGCATTCCCACGTACACCACCCGCGGGTTCGACGGATCTGCCTGAAGGAAGAACGACGATTCTTTCGCGAGGCCCGTGGCCGGCAGCTCGGCGAAGGTCTTTCCTCCATCTTCGCTGCTGAGGAACTGGTACTTCAGGCCCGCAGGTCCCGAGCTGTACATGTGTGCATACACGCGATCCGGCGCGGCAGGTGTCACAGCGATCCGTGGATAGGCATAAGTGCTGGCGCCCGCGTCGACGGCTAGCGACCAGATGCCGCCGCCGTCAGTCGAGCGGTAGATCCCGGCGTTCCCTCCGCCGGTCGCGTCCACGCGCGTGACCCCCAAGAGAAGCGCGGGGCTGCCCGCGGTGAGCGTCACGAGATCGCTGGTGAGGCCGCCGAACAGTCTCGTCCAGGTGACGCCGCCATCGGAGGAGCTCAGCGCTCCGCTCGAGAAGGCTTCACCCAACCGCTGGTCGAGCCGCGAGTACTGTGCAACCCAAACCCGCTCGGGATTCAGCGGGTCGACGAGCAGGCGCGGCGTGGCTCCGCGCGTCCCGTAGGTGCTGCCGCTGACGAGCCGCCAGTGCGCGCCGGCATCGTCCGAGCGGAGCATGCCCGTGCCGAGGAAGTCGCTGCCCATCGCGGCGTAGACGATATTGGGCGCTGACGGGGCAAACGCAATTGCACCGACCGCCAGGTCCGCATGCTCGTCGGACACGGGAGCGAACGTACGGCCTGCGTCGCTGGAGCGCCAGATCCCGCCGCTGGAGGAGCCGGCCAGCACAATGTCGGGATCGAGGGGCGAGATCGCAATCGCCTTCACCCGGCCGGTCGCAGCGCCCCATAGCCAGTTCGTCTGCACCGGCTGCGGCCCGATCGAGCGCCACCTGGCTTGCGCAACGCCGTCGCTCTGCACAGCGTTGGAAGCCGGGCGGAACCGCTCCGCCATGGCCAGTGCCCTCCGCCGGCCATCGGCTGGGATGGTTCCGAAGGGATACGCCCTCTGCTCGTACATCCAGCGCTCGCGCCGCGCGCCCAGGTCCTGCGGCGGGGGATGCGGGTTGACGATCGGCGTGGGCGCCGTGCGGCACGCGGCACAAAAGAGGATCGTGAAGAGGAGCGTTTTCATACGCTGCACTCATTCTAAGGTTGTCGGTTGTCCATTGTCCGGGAGATCGTCACACTCGGCGGTCCGTGTTGCTGGTTCCTGGTTGCTGGTTGCTTGTGAGCACTCAGCTAGTGTTGGAGAGACCCACAACCAACCAGGAACCAGGGACTCGGTACGGGTAACCAGCTACCGAACCAAGGCCCAGACAACCGACCACTGACAACCGGCAACAGCGCTCACAGGATGGAGGGCCCACAAGTAACCAGCAACCAGGAACCAGCAACCAACCAGGAACACCAAGCCCAGACAACCGGCAACAAAGAACCTCACGGCCACACGAACGTTACCGGACCATCGTTCTCCAGCGACACCACCATCGATTCGCGAAACCGGCCGGTGCGTACCGTGATGCCGGTGGCCGCCAGCTCCGCTGCGAACTTTTCGAACAGC
>JANMSA010000226.1:0-4520 GCA_031388865.1 Acidobacteriota bacterium
GAGGGACCTGCGTTGGGAGGGGCGACATGCATGAGCTCTTGATGCCCCTCCCGCCCAGGTCCCTCGACTCACGCCCCGGGATGACAAGCCAGTGGCAGTGTCTGCGCAGCATGGCTGAAAAGCCCATGCTGCGCAGACCACTGACAACCGAAAACTGAGAACCCGCCTACTTCCTGCGGTCGTGGGGAACGGTCACGGTCGCGGTGACCGTCGACGTGTTGCCGGAGTCGTCGCGCGCGATCCAGGTGATCGTGTAGATGCGGCCTACCTCGAGTGCGGAACGTTCCGCGCGGAGGAAGATGCGGCCGCTTGCATCGATGGAGATGTCCTGGGACGTGTTGCCGTCGCCGCGGACGTTATCGCCCTCGTTGCTGGTGATGGAGACCAGGTCGACGCGCGGATCGGGATCACGATCGTCGCTGACGGTGATCGTGGGCGTGATCTCGATCATCTGGTGATTGGGCGGGAACAACACCGACGGCGTGACGGAGACGCTCAGCACCGGCGGTGTGTTGTCGAGCACGTAGCCTTCGAACTGCGACGCTCGGAGCGGACCGGTCGTGAACGCGCTGTCTTCGACCAGCGATTGTCCCGCGCCGAAAAGCAGCAGGTTGGACAGGAAGTACGGTCCATCGACGCCGTTCGTTCCGATCGGGAAGCCTGCGAACGAGAAGGTGAGCTGATTGGCACCCGCAGTGAGGAAGCGCGAGCCGCTGCGGAAGCCGAGCTCTGTTCCATTCACGTCCGAGAGGCGCACTGAAAACTGATACGTGCCGGCAAAGTCGGCCAGCACTTCGATCGTGACGTTGAGCTGGTCGAACCTGCCGTTGGCGTTGAAGTCGACGCCCACCGCCGAACCATTGCCGGAGAGGCGCAGGCGCGGACGCTGAAACGCGCCGAGCTGGTAAGCCGCGGTGTTGCCGAGGTTGTAGCGGATGTCGGCGGGGACGAGATCGCTGCCCACAAGGAGCAGGAAGCGCACTTCCGTGACGGTGTACGGTCCGTTCACGGCCAGCTCGCTCGACACGTCGGCGGTCGCGAAGACCACCTCCGGCGTCACGGGGCCGGGAGTGAAGACACGCTCGACGGTCTTGAAGATCTCGTTGCCGTTCGACGCGCGCAGGCGCACGCCGACGTTGTAGGTGCCGCCCTCCAGGATCGTAGCGCGCGGAGTGACGCCGATCTGATCGAGAAGTGCGTCGCCATTGAGGTCGATGCCGCGGTCGGTAAAGAGTGCGTCGATGTTCGCTTTGCGCTGGACGGTGACGAACTGCGTCGCCGTCGTGCGCCGGAACGCACCTGTGGATGCGGTGCCGCTGATGTCTGCCTGTACCTGCCAGCGACCGGTGTCCGCGGCGCCGGCGAGCACCTCATAGATGCCGTCGTTCGCGACCGTATCGGCGGCGGTGCCGTCGTCGCGAAAGTCGAGCGCCGCCGGTGCGACGCCTGACGCCGCGCGGAACAGACGCGCGGCGATGGCGAGGTTCTTCACCTTGACCGTGCCGTCGAAGACCACCAGTGCGAGGCGGACCGGCGTGCCCAGGGGATACGTGTCGCCGCCGCCGATGAGCACCGCGCGCGTGTCGTTGCCGAACAGCGTGCGCACGACGACGTTCATCGGAGCAGTGAGCGCGGATGGCTGTGTGACGGTGAGCGTCCACGATCCCGGCTGTGGGTTTTTCAGAGTGACGAGGTACGTCGCACCCGGCCTGGTCGTGGTCGAGTCGATGGGATAAAAGCCGCTCTCGAACGTGGCCGTCGCCGTGTCGCCGGCGAAGTACTGCGTGCCGTTCGGCGCGGTGAGTTTCACCTGAAGGTCCTGCGAGGCGGCGGTCACCGCGACGGACACGGCCGCGGTCGCATCGACGAGGATCGTGCGCGTCACCGACGGCTGTGCGGCGGTGAGCTTGAATGCATTCTGAGCGATGGCTGTGGCGGCCATCTCTTCGACTGGTGCCTGCGCGAAAATCGGCAGCGTGACCAGCAGAAGAAGGAGTAAGCCTCTTTTCATGATTCCTCCGGAAGTTGATGGAACAGATGGAGCGTCCAGCCGGCGGACGACTTTGCGACGACGGCGACGTACTTGCCGGCCGCGTCGGTCGACGCCAGCGAACGCAGCTCGCTAGTGGTGCTGGAGTTGAGAGCCCAGCGGGTCATCAGCGTGCGTCGGGCCGCGCCGTCGCCGATCGTCAGTCGCACGACTCCTGTGTCGGAGTCGGCGAGACGAACGCCGGGGCCGCGGCCATCGGGAAGGCTGAAAAGATGAAACGCTGGTCTGCGCAGGGAGAGCCCTTTCACCTCGGCGCTCACTTCTCCTTCCGTGAACGGGGAGAAGCCGGAGCCGGGGCCGATGGCGATCACCGATGGCGATTGCGAGCCGGTGCGTGCGTCGACGCGCGTGGCGTCGAAGCGTGCATCGACACGAGGACCGCCGAAGACGACGTACACCGCGTTCGCTTCCGCGTCGCTGCTGTAGACCGCCGGTGTCACCAGTGTCACAGCCGGGAACGTGACGGTGACCGCCGGCTGGACCGGACGCAACGCGCCTTCGGTTCGCACGGTGTACCACGCTGTCACGGCCGCAGCCGCGAGCACGAAAACTCCCTTCTTGCGCAGGCGTTTCATCGAATGGGGTAGTCGGACTTGATGCGGTTCAGGATCGCCTGCGCGAGCGCCTGCGACTTGATCGAGCTGTGGTTCGCGTTGCGGGTGCCGAGGTACGTGCCGCCCGGCGACTTCGAGCTCGGCACGGAGGTGACCAGGTCGTTCTCGTGGAAGGGCTGGTTAGTGACCGCGACCTCGATGGAGGTGAACTGGTTGAGGCCCCACAGCCCGCGCGTGCCCGGAGTGATGCTGATGGACGCGATGCGGCCGATGGCGCGGTACATCGCGGTCGCGGCAGTCGAGGCCATGCCGTCCGGAAGGGCGCCCGGGAGCAGCGGCAATGCTTCCGCCGCGGAGATCACCCCGCTGTTGTTGAGGTCGGCGTCGCCGCCGTAGTTGTAGAAGCGGATGGCGGAGGGGATGGACGGATACGTGGCGTTGAATCGCGCCATGGCCCCGGTCATCTGATCGTTGATGGCGGGAGGCTGCGGTGTGCTGAGGAACCAGTAGTCGTGGTCGATCAGGTACTCGATGTTCGGATCGCTCGACTCGGGGTCTTCCGTCGTCCGTCCCGCGATGATGATGTCGGAGACGATGGTGCCGCGATGCGGGGTGCCGAGTGTGTACACGGAGAGGACCTTCACCGTGTCGGGGTCGTAGTTGTTGTTGAGGTACGCGCGCGTGTCCAGTCCGCCCTTGCTGTGGCCGATCAGATGGACCTTCTTCGCGCCGAATCCGGCCGCGAGGGCACGGACGCGCGCCGAGAGCTGGCGGCCGTTGCCGAGGATCGAGCCGTTCGCGGTCAGGTTGATGTCGTTCGACCACGGCGCCCGGCTGTTGCCAAAGAACGCGGTGAAGTTGGGATCCCACGAGTCCGACTGCGCATTCGTGCCGTGCACGAGAAGGATCGGCGCGACGGCGGCGAACTGGATCTGCAACCAGTCCACGGACATGCACCAGTTCTGCGCCGAACCGCTGGCCTGATCGATGTCGATGACGATCTCATTGTTCGCCGGCGTGGGGGCGCCGCCTGAGCTCTGGGCGGGGAACTTCACCCACTCGATCGGGACCTCGAACGAGTTCAGCTTCCAGATGTTGTTGTCGCCGGTGAGCGTGCCCAGCGAGTGCCCGTTGAAGGAAATGCGGTCTACTTCCGGCGGGTAGCCGGGCGCGCCGTTCACGTCGATGTCGAAGACCGGCAGGATGATCTTCGCGCGCGGGGAGATGAGGCCGCGCGAGACCATGCCCGCGGGGTCGGTGAGCAAGCCGTCGCCACCCACTGCGCCGACCACGCGCTTGACCTTCACGTTGATGCGCAGCGGGCCACCGCCGCGGAAAGTGCAGCCGCTGTCGAGCCCCGACCCGGAGTCGATGACGAACAGCGTGTCCTCTTCATCCGGTGGACTGAACGGCGAACTGCCGGAATGCGTATGACTGTTGGTGCTGAGTCGGGGACGGCCGCCGCTTTGGGGGGCCGTGTCCTGCGCGAGCAGGGCTGGCGCAACGAGCAAAATGAAAGCAATGACCGGCACCGAGCCGATTTTTCGGACCATGGGAACTCCTTGTTTTTTTCTAATTCGAGAACTTGGACGAGTGGACGGGAGAGAAGTGCACGCATCCTAACAGAATGATGGATGGGCGTCGGTGCTGAATGATGGAGGGAGCTATAGGCCTCGAGAGTCAAACCCATCGCAGATGAGCCAAGTTTTCTTCAGGAGCTTCGAGTCCGAATGAGCAACTCCAGTCCTCACTCAATTCGACGAGACCCATCCCACCGAGATCCTTCTCCCCCGCGCACGGGGGAGAAGGTGGTGTGCCGAGCATGTTCGACAGCTCGGAAGTGAAAGTCTTCTACCCAACCTGATGGAGGTGAAGGGTTAGCGAAGCGCAAGGAGGAAGCCGTGAGGCCAGTCTGA
>JANMSA010000266.1:0-4385 GCA_031388865.1 Acidobacteriota bacterium
CGTACCGGCCGTCCTCGACCTCGATGTGGCTGACCACGCGTCGCCACAGATGGGTGGCCAGGCGCAGGCTCCAGACGATCATCAGCGTGGCACCGATGGCGCGGCGAACTGGATCACCGCCGCCGAAGATCGCGTAGAGCAGCGCCAGCAAAGAGAAGAGGCCTGACCAGGCGATGTCCACGATGCCGGCGTTGCGCAGCGTCACGCTCTTCCGCCACACCAGAGTCATCGTGACAGACGCGGCGAGAAGCGCCATCCCTCCCAGCAGAAGGGCGTGCGTCAACATGCACTCACTCTGGTTTCCGTAGCAGCAGTTGCTCAATCCGCGCGTCTTTGGGAAGTCCGAAGAGCTTCAGCAGCACGTACAACGCCATGGTGATGTTGCCCAGGGTCATGATCAGGATGAACCACGCGACGCGTGCGAAGAGGGTTCGCTCTTTATACGCCACCCAGACGTAGAACGTGACAAATCCGAGATAGGCGTCGAACAGCGTGGCCACTCCCCACGGATTGCGAAGGAGCTCGCCGCCGCCCTCGAAGAAGTTCTTGTTCCTGCCGGCCCACGTCGTCACGCCGGCCATGACCACCAGAATCAGAGAGAACAGCACGCGAAGAAAAACGATCATGGTCGGCTCCCGAATGTAACGAGGTCGTGGTTGTTCGGGCGCGTGAGCAGCAGTTGCACGACCGAGACGTGCCGCATCTGAAATGCGGCCAGGCAGTACATCAGGTAATAGCGCCACTTGCGGATGAAGGTCCCGTCGAAGCCGAGCTCACGCACGGACTCGAGCCGCGCTTCGAAGTTGTCGCTCCAGATCTCGAGTGTGCGTGCGTACGAGTCGCCGAAGTCCAGGAGGTCTCTCATCGTCAGGTCTGTAGTCCGGTACACCGATTCCAGGAGCGCGCCGACTGATGGGATCAGGCCGCCGGGAAAGATGTGCTTCTGAATGAAGTCCACACCGCGGCGCATCGACTCATAGCGAGCTTCCGGACAGGTGATGACCTGCACGGCGATCATGCCGTTGGGGGCGAGCAGCTCCTCGCACTTCGAAAAGAACGTATCGAAGTAGTCGTGGCCGACGGCCTCCAGCATCTCGATCGAAGCGATCTTGTCGAACTGGCCGCTCAGTTTCCGGTAGTCGAGCAGGCGAAGGTCGATCTGTTCCTCGAGCGATTCCTCTTTGCGCAACCGCGCGGCCCACTGGTACTGCTGCGCCGAGATCGTCACCGTGGTGACTGAGCAGCTGTAGCGCCTCGCGACGTAGCGGCTGAACCCTCCCCAGCCTCCGCCGATCTCGAGGACACGATCGCCCGCCTTCAGCTCGAGCTGCTCACAAAGACGCTGATACTTCGCATACTGCGCAGCTTCCAGCGTTTCCGTCGAAGACCGGTCGCCATCGCTGCCCGTGCTGAAGAGAGCCGAGGAGTAGGTCATCGAGGGATCGAGAAAGAGCGCGAAGAAGTCGTTGCTCAGGTCGTAATGCGCGGCGATGTTCTCCCGGCTTCCCTCGACCGAGTTTGCGCGCAGGCGGTGGCCGAGGTTGTTCAGCCAGCCAAGCGAGTTCAGGACGCGGCGTTGTGCTGCATTCGAACCTGCAAACTCGGCATTGAGGATGAACCACGACACCACTTCCGCAAGATCGTCGGTGATCCAGTCTCCCGCCATGTACGCTTCCGCGAGGCCGATGTCCCCGTAGTAGAAGCAGCGCCGGAAAAAGTCTTCGCGCACCACCCGGATGCGGGCTGCCAGTCCGAAGCGCGCCCGTCGGGGGTTCGAGCCCTCGCCGAAGCGGAGCGCCTCACCATCCGGCATCGTCACCGTCAGCGCGCCGTGACGTGAGGATCTCAGGGCGGAGAGCACCGCGCGCCGGTAGAGACGGAGCCCCAGACCCGGGGATCGTGTGAGATCCATGGCTGCCAGCGAGTGGTCGTCAGCGTTCTGGCTCATGCCGTGCCTCCCTTACGGATGGCAAGACCCTTCTGCAGGTGCATTGCTTCACTCTTCTGGTGAAAGGGCACGCCTTTCAGCCACAGGCGCAGCGCCTGCCAGTGGATCGAGGCGATGACCTGAAGCGTGAGCAGCGGATACTTGACTCCGAACCACGCCAGGCGCCACGCCGTCAGAGGCACGCGTTGTCCGGTCATGACCGCCTCGAGGATCGTTTCGCCATCTTGTACGTCAGTGATGACTAAGCCGAGCCGCTCGTCCGGAACGGCGAGGCGCATTCGGAGATCCACGTCGAGATCGACGAATGGAGAGATGTAGAACTCTTTCCGGCGGACGCTTTCGAACGTACGGCCGCGGAGCTCCGCGGCGCCGATCACGTACGGCTTGGTCTCGCCGAACGTGTTGTTGACTTCCACGACCGCTGCCAGCGGTGTGCCGGCGGCGTCAAAGCAGAAGTAGAAGGAGGCGGGATTGAAGACATAGCCGAAAATGCGCAGGTTGGTGAGGAGCTGAATCCGATGCGGCTGCTCGATCCCGTTCCGCTGCAGCAGGTCGCGGATCTCCAGGTGATCGCGATCGTGGAACGAGTAGAGATTGAAGCGGTTGCGCGAGAGCCAGGGAATCCGCGCCACCAGCGCGTCGATCTCGGCGAGGTCGAGGGAGAAGAAGAACACGCGGTAGGCGAAGCGATGCCGCTTCGGCGCGAATCGCTCGTGGACGATGCGGCATTCGTAGAGCGCCGAGGTCACGCCGCGGCCTCTCCGGCACCGACGCTGTTCATGACGGCGCTGCTGGCATCGATGGCAGACGCGAACGCATCCTCGTGAAAGCCGTGACGAAAGTACGAGCCGCAGAAGTACGTGGTCTGATCGGGCGAGATCGCATTGAGCGACGGCAGCTCGCGCTGCGCATCCATCGTGGCCAGCGTGAAGACTGGATGATCGTAAGGGATGGTCTTCAGCACAGCGGCCGGATCGATCAGGCCGGGGTCGTCGATGGAGACGAAGTAATCACGGCGATCCGAGACTCGCTGCAGGCTGTTCATCCAGTAGATGGTGGTGGCGCTGGCAGACGTTCGACTGCCGGCGGTCTCGTCGATGCGGTAGTTCCACGAAGCCCATGCGCGCCGCCGCCGCGGCATCGGCGCTGGATCCGTGTGCAGCGTGGCGACGTTCTTCTGATAGCGGAACGGGCTGAGGAGGCGTCGTTCGCCGGGCGTCGGATCGGCGAGCATGGACAGCGCCTCGTCGGCGTGGCAGGCGAAGATCACTCTGTCAAAGGAGCGAGACGATCCATCGGCGAACCGGAGAGTAGCGCCGGCATCATCACGATCGACACGGACCACGCCGTTGCCGAGATGAATGCGGTCGCGGAAGCCGCTGGTCATCTTCTGGACGTAGCGTTTCGCTCCTCCTGTGACCGTCCACCACTGGTGCTGGCCGGACAGTCCGCCGAGGAGCCCGTGATTGCGAAAAAAGCGGAGCAGCGTCATCGCGGGGAACGCGCGCACCTGGTCGAACGGCGTCGACCAGACCGCGGACGCCATCGGCAGCAGATAGAAGCGGAGGAAGCTCTCGCCATATTCACGCGCGTCCGCATACTCCTGCAGAGTCGTCCGCTCAAACGATGCGCTGTTCAGCGCTGCCTCCGCCTCCGTGTTGAAGCGGTGGATCTGATGCAGCGCGCGCAGGAAGCGGGGATCGAGGAGATTGCGCCGCCGCGCGAAGAGCTGTCCGACACTCCCGCCGGCGTACTCGATGCCTGAGGCGATGTGCTGCACGCCGAACGACATCGAGGTGGGCATGGTCTCGACGCCGAGGTCGTTGAAGAGCTTCGTGAGATGAGGATAGGTGGCGTGGTTGAACACCATGAAGCCCGTGTCGATCGGCACCGCACGGCCCCCCTCGTCGACCGTGACGGTGTTGGTGTGACCTCCTGCGTAGCCATTGCGGTCAAACAGACTCACGTCGAAGTCGCGATGCAGCAGGTAGCCACAGCCCAGGCCGGCGATCCCTGTTCCCACGATGGCGATGCGTTTCATCACTCACGCGAATGCGTTCATTCGGAAAGATAGTCCACGAAAAGCAACTTGCTTTGAATGTGGAGAAAATACTGACGGAGGAGTTCTCTCGTGGGGAACGACGGTTTGCGTCCCGGGCGATTACGGGCCGTTGCGACAGCGCGCCCAAAAGTAGCGCAAAGCGCGGCATCGCGTTGACTTGCACGCCAGGGGGCGTGGTGGGCGTGGAGGCCGGAGGCGTGATGGCGTGCACGCCGGAGGCGTGATGGCGAATAGCCGGTGGTTGAGCGCGTTAGCGTGATACCACCGGAAGGCGCGGGTGGTGGGTCGCGCCCCGGCGGGGGGCGCGGGACCACGAGGAGTTCATCGATGTGCGAGCGTCCCGGCGAGGTCCTGCGCCCCTGCCGGGGCGCAAAC
>JANMSA010000267.1:0-12645 GCA_031388865.1 Acidobacteriota bacterium
CTTCGATGGCAGGCCGTTCGTCGAGCCCGGCGAAACGCTGGAAGCCGCGGTGCGGCGAGAGAAGCGAGATGGTTCGCGCGGGAAGAGCTCGACCACAAGACGCTGTCCAACCCGGCACCTTCTCCCCTCTGCGGAGGGGAGAAGGCTCTCGATGTTTGTTCTTCCAGAGGAGCGGGCGGCGGGCAAGTCGCGCAGCACCTCCCCTCGAGAGCCTTCTCCCCCGCGCACGGGGGAGGTGCCGAAGGCGGATGAGGGGTCGCTCCCGTGCCATCCACCAGGCTCGTGCCGGCTGCGCACCGCGCGTCATCACCACTTCCACGGCACTCCTCGCCGTTGGACGGCTCGGGATGACAGCTAATCAAACGCTTGGAGGAACGGTGAAGCCGCCTGCCCCGAGGCTAGGCGGCTCGCGATTTCAGCGGTGCAACACCTGCTTGTCGCTCACAGACTCTCAGGATGACGGGGCACCGGTCGAGGGTTCGCTCCACTTGCCACGTCGCGGTAAACCTCGCGCGTCAGCTCTGCGCAACGGCGCCAGGTGAACTGCGCCGCTCGCTCCCGCCCCCGGGCCGACAAATCCGACCGCAGCGAGTCATCAGCGAGCAGCCGCTCCATCGCAGCGCCGATGCTGTTCGGAGAGCGCGGGTCGACCAGCAGCGCCGCACCACCCGCAACTTCGACGAGCGCCGGAATCTCCGCCGCAATCACCGGTGTCCCGCACGCCATCGCCTCCGCCACGGGTAAGCCAAAGCCCTCCTCCAGACTCGGGCTCACGACGGCGATTGCCC
Organism: Acidobacteriota bacterium; assembly: GCA_031388865.1. Lineage (GTDB taxonomy): Bacteria > Acidobacteriota > Thermoanaerobaculia > Gp7-AA8 > Gp7-AA8 > QHVT01. The sequence goes on from JANMSA010000267.1 coordinate 789, forward strand.
CGCGGTAGATCTCCGCCAGCCGCTCCTGAGGAACGAAACCGGTCGTCACGACTCCGGGCAGGCCCCGGTAGCGCGCGAATGCTGCTCCAACGAGCACCAGGCGCACCCTCGAGTCACCCAGTTGCGTGAACGCCGCAATGAGTGACGCCACGTTCTTATGAGGCTTGTCGTTCCCTGCAAAGAGGAAGTAGCGACCCAGGTCATCAGCCGCCGCGCCGTCTTCGAAAAAAATGGGATCGATCCCGTTCGGCGTCACCGTTATTCTCGACGCGCTGACGGGGAACGTCTCCAGGATGGACTCCTTCGCAGCCTCGCTCACCGTGAGTACCCGTACGCTCCTGAGCAGCGCGCGCTTGGTCATCCACCGGAGATAGAACGCTGCCCCAAACCGCGCGGGCGGGAAGTGAAAAAGGATCATGTCGTGAACGGTGGTGATGCTGGGACACGACGTCCACGGCAGTACGTAGTGCGCGGAGTGAAAGACGTCCAGTCGCGCTCGGGTAATGGCGCGGCCCATGACCACCATCTCGCGCATGCTGTAGTTCGGGACGTCGGCAATCACAGTCTCGACATTCGGTGGCACGAGGTGCCTCGCAGACGTCGGAACGAACGCGACGTACTCCTCGTCGCCGCTCAGCGATGCCAGCCCGTGCAGCAGACCTCGCGCGTAGGTGCCAATGCCGAAGTCGGCGATCTTGCGGCAGTCGATGCCCACTCTCATGGCAACGGTTGCAACACGAAGACACGGCGTCCGGCCTGGCCGAACGCCGCCATCAGACGCATCCGGCCCGCTTCGCGTGCGAATCTGCACTGCGACTCACCTTCGTAAAGAATGACACCGTCAATGGGCATCCGCACAAACATCGCCTTCATCATCTCGCCAGACGTATTGCAGTGCGCCCAGTAAAACCGGGTGTCGCTCATGGATCCAAGGATCTGCGCGTTCGTGGTGATCAACGCGAGCGTGCGAGGCTGCGCCTCGAGCCACCGAACGAGTGCCACCTCGCCCGTCGTGAGCTGCGGGTCCGGCGAGCGGACAAACGCCAGCACTCGGCCGGCGTTCGCACCGACGGATACGAGCAGGACGAGTGCAACCGCGGCCGCGAAACGCGCAGAGCGCGCCACAAGCCATGGCGCAGCCAGCATGAGCAGAAAAATGAAGGGAAGTCCGTGCCGCCAGCCGAAAAGCCATGGCATCCACACTTCCGAGTGGTAGAGCATGAGATTGAAAAAGAAGAACACTCCCGCGATGAAGATCGCCGTCAGCAGGAGGCTTTGCGGGGCGACCGCTCTGCGCCGGCGTACGAGCTCCACGAGGGCTGCGACCGCCGCAAGCGGAACGAGAAACGCCGCGAGACCGAATGCCTGCACGTAGGAATGAGGACTCCACGGATCGAACATGACGCCGAGGCTGGTCGCGCGTTGTGCCAGCCAGTCCAGCCGCGTCGGCAGGACCGTCCAGCCCGCGAATTGTGGCAGCGCGACGCGCGGCAGCGCGCCGGCGGTGACCCCGGGGATAAAACCCAGGAAAACGATCCATGGCGCGACCGTGGCCAGCGCAGCCATGGACCACGCCAGGGCACCAACTCGCATCTCGCGATCGCGGAATGCGAAGAAAGCCATCGCCAGAAAGCATCCGATGGCCACACCGACCATCTGCGTTCGCGCAAGGAACGCCAGTCCGGCGAATAGTCCGCTCAGGCCCGCCGCACTCCAGCCGCGTGTGCGCTCGAATCGCGACAGCGCAACGAATGAGGCGAACGCCATCGCGAACGCCAGGCCCTCCGTATAGGGATGCGTGGTCGCACCGAACAGTCGCGGCGCGAGGCCGAAGATCGCCACGATCCAGTGCGCGCAATCGGGGATGTACCAGCGGTCGGTGATTCTCAGCGCGGTTCCCTTGAAAACCGCAGGCCGTTCTCGGTTGTCAGTGGACTGCAGCGGTTCGCGCTGCGGCCTAGGCCCGTTCTCCGGGGCGCTGATTCGAGTCGCCACGGCGCGCGCCAACAGATAAAGCAGCACGAGGTCAGCGACGTAGAAAAGCCGAGGAAGCAGATCCGCTGCGCGCGCGAGGCCGATGACGCGTCCGGTATAGCCGAGGAGGAGCGGCCACAACGGATAGATACCGGTCTTGGCGGGCAGAACCCATCCCTCGTGGTACAGCGAGACGGTGGTGACCAGCCCTTCGCCGCTCATCACATGCCGCGCGAGCTGATAGTAGTAGCTGGCGTCGACGCCATACGGCGGCCCGCCAGCACCCTTCAGGAAGCGAAGAATCGTCAGCGCCCCGATGATCGCGGTGGCCCAGCCGATCGCATGCGCGCGCCCGTTCTTCAGTCTCGTCCTCCGCCCCTCGATCGTATCATCGGCATCTTGATCCGACGGTTCCTGTTCGTCCTGGAGTACTTTCCGCCTCACGTCGGCGGCGTGGAAGTGCTGTTCGGAGAGCTCGCGGCGGAACTGGTCCGGCGAGGTCATGAGGTCGAGGTGATCACGTCTGCCGACCCCGGTGAGGCTCGTCACGAAGTGCGCGGAGGGGTGAGCATCCACCGCATCCCGACCCCTGTATTTGCACGCCGGTATCTGTTCATGCTCATGGCCATTCCGCGCGCGATCCGGGCTGCGCGCCGCGCCGATCTCCTGCACACGACCACGTACAACGCCGCGATTCCGGCGTGGATCGCAGCCCGCCTCGCACGCAAGCCGGTGGTCATCACCGTCCACGAAGTCTTCGCCCGGCAGTGGCAGCAGATGCCGGGCCTGAACCGGCTGCTCGGCTGGGGCTATCGCGTCTTCGAAACGGTCGTCCTCCGCCTCGGTTTCGCCCACTTCATCACGCCTTCGGAGTTCACGCGCAAGCGACTCCCGGACCCAACCCGCGCCACGACGATTCACAACGCCGTCGACCACGATTTCTGGTCGCCGCAACGCCACCACGCCCGCGACCTTGGCCTTCCGCAGGACACGTTCGTCTATCTCTACTTCGGCCGTCCCGGTGTCTCAAAAGGGGTCGAATTTCTGATCGACGCCGCGGAAAGAGTCCGCCGCGAAGTTCCGGGCAGCCGGCTGCTCATGATCCTCTCGCGCGAGCCTGGGCGGCAGTATCGGCGCCTCCTCCCTCGCATCGAGGCCCTCGGCGAACACGTGATGCTCCTCGACTCGGTCCCGCGGGGCGAATTGCCCTCCTACCTCCTCGCTGCGGACTGCATCATCGTGCCATCGCTGTCCGAGGGGTTCGGGTACTCAGCAGTCGAGGCGGCGGCCCTGGGATGCCCGGTCATCGCGACGGGCGGTCACGCGACGGAGGAACTGCTGACGGGCGTGGCCACCTTCGTCCCGCCACGCGATCCCGGGGCGCTGGCCGAAGCGATCGTCAACGCGAGTCGTGAGCGTCGGCCGTCACCGGCGCTGAAAAAGCGGTTTACGTCAGCGGAGCACGCGCACGGAGTCCTCGACGTGTACCGGCGCGTCGGCTTGAAGATCTGATTGCGCGGGTGGCTCCGCGGAGCGGATCGCAAGCTCGCGAACGATTCTGGTCATGTCGGCTTCCATGCGGCGCAGGCGCACGTACACGGTGAAAAAGCCGAAGACCATCCCCAGGATCGCGAAGTAGAAGACCAGGTCCGTTCCACGGCCGATCCCGAGCGCACGAGCGAGCACCGCGGTCAGTCCCGGTCGCGCGATGAGGACAGCCGCGCCGATCCACAACAGTCCCCATGCGAACCCCACACGCGGCGCGATGCTGCGGCGGACCGTGAGCATGACGGTGATCGCGAACGGCACGGCCAGAATGACAAAGGCGATCCACTGGAACGAAGTCAACGCATCCACCTCCCCAGAACATAGTCGGCCAGAATACGCAGCGCGGCCAGTGAAGACTGCCCTTTGCGTCTCGAGTACTCGGTATAGCGTACGTTCACCGGGACCTCTTCAAAGCGGAACCCGTGACGCACCACCTGGTCGAGGATCTCGCTCGCGTGCGCCATGCGGTCGAGGCGGATGTCGAGCTTTGACGCGGAGGCGCGCGTGAATGCTCTCAAGCCGTTGTGCGTGTCCGTCACGCGAGCGCCGGAAGCGGCGCGTGTGAACACAACCGCCGCGGCCAGGACCGCCTTTCGAATGAATGGCACCCCATGCTGATCCCGCAGGAAGCGGGAGCCGAGAACGACATCGGCGCGGCCGGCGAGCAGAGGAGCGAGCAGAGCGTCGACATCCTCCGGCGCATGCTGTCCGTCGCTATCGAACGTGACGATCTGTTCAGCGCCACGACGCAGCGCGTACGCGATGCCGGTCTGCAGCGCGGCACCCTGACCACGGTTCACCGCATGACGCAGCACATGGGCTCCTGACGCCCTCGCGACGCTGGCGGAGTCGTCGGTCGAGCCGTCGTCGACAACGACCACTGTCCTGCCGCGATCGAGGAGTCCTTTCACGACACCACCCAGAACTGCCGACTCGTTGTACGCGGGTACGACGACCCATGCGCTGTTCATCGAGGCCCCGATTGTAGCGACAGGACCTGTTCGTATACGGCGCGGGTTTCTTCCGCGCAACGGATCCACGTGAACTGGCGGGCGCGCTCGCGGCCGTGTTCCGACAGCAGCGTGCGCAGCTCTGGCTGCCGTCGCAACATCAGCATCGCCTCCGCGAGCTCGCCCGCGGAGTGCGCGTCGAAATGCAGGGCCGCGTCGCCTGTGACTTCCACGAGCGCCTCCGCATTCGACGTGATGGCCGGTGTGCCGAGGGCCATCCCCTCGAGGGGCGGCAGCCCGAAGCCCTCCATGAGGCTCGGCATGACCACGGCGATCGCGCCGCGATAGATCGCGAGCAGCTGATCATCGGACACATACCCCGGCAGGATCACCCCCTCGTCACCTCGGGCCTCGTGCTTGCCGCCCGCCAGGACGGCACGGACCGCGGGGTCGCTGCGGCGCACGATCTTCAGGGCATCGAGAAAGGTCCCGACGTTTTTGTGACGGGCTGGGCGTCCGACGAAGAGGAAGTACGGATGCCATTGCGTGGCGGGCGGTCCGTCGCGAAAGAACATGTCGTCGACGCCAATGTGCGAGACAGTGATCTGCTCCGGCGCCACATCCAACGCTCCAAGGAGACCGCGCTTCGCTGCGTGCGAGATCGTGATGATGCGGTCGGCGCGGCGCGCGGCGCTCTGCATCATGAAGGCGATGTACGAAAACGCGATGGGATTCCTCAGGGGATAGTGAAACGGGATCGCGTCGAAGAGTGTGGTCACGATCGGGCAGGCCGTCCACGGGAGAGTGAAGTGCGGCGCATGGACCAGGTCCAGCCGCGCGCGATCGAAGAGACGGCCCATCCTCCACGGCTCGGTCAGCGTGTACGGCCGCACGTCGGCGTCGACGATCTCGAGGGATGGGGGGATGAGCATGCGATCGCCGGGGCGCGCGAAGACCACGTACTGCTCGCCGCGCGCAATCGACGCCAGTCCGCCGAGCAGGCCGCGCACGTACGAACCGATTCCATATGCCCGGATGAGCCGCGCGTCGATCCCGATTTTCATTCTGCTGACGTACGCAGGATACAATCGCGAACCGTGCGGGGTCTTCGATTCGTTCACGCGGTGCTCCTCGCCGCGGTCGTCGTAGCCCTGGGCGCCTATATCTGGCGCAGCTCGTACACGCGTTACATCACCGACGACTTCTGCACCGCCAGCGCGCTTCGCAGGCACGGCTTCGTTGGCGCGATGAAGTTTCATCGCGAGACGTGGAGCGGCCGCTACTCGTACTACGCGGCGAAAGCGATTCCGGAGGCCATCGGACCCGCCACCGCGGCGTTCGTACCGGGCCTGATGATCGTGCTCTGGGCTGCATCCGCGGCGTGGACGGCGCGCCGCGTCGCCGTGTCGCAGTCGCGCCTCTCCGGAATCCTCGCGGGGCTGACCATCGTCTTCGCGGCCATCGACGGCACCCCGGACGTGCTCACCGTCGGCGGACCGCTGGCGTGGGAGACAGGCGTCATCACGTACATGCTGCCGCTGGTCCTGTACACGGTTTGGGCGGGACTGTTCTTCGGCTCGGGCTCCGTGATCGTGCGCTGCGTCGTCGCCGCGGCACTGATGTTCGTCGCAGGCGGTCTTTCCGAGACATCGCTGGCCGGGCAGGGCGTGATCGCAGCCGGCGCGCTCGTGGCCGCACTGCTGCTGCGCCGAAAAGACCTGCTACGCGTCGCTGCGAGCGGCTTCGCCGCCACACTTCTCTCGCTCCTGCTGGTGGCAAGTGCGCCAGGCAATGCCGTGCGGATGCAGCGCCTGCCGCCGCAGCCGCCACTTGCCGCTGCAGTCGCCGACACGCTGTCGATGAGCTATCACTACATCGGCTCAATCGCATTCTCCGACGGAGCATCGCTCCTGCTGATCCTCTTCTGCGGCATGATCCTCGGCGTCACCACCCCGCGGTTCGACCTGCGTTCGGCGTTGCTGGCCGCGGCCATTGCAGCGGGCGCCTACATCGCAACGTTTCTCCCGGCGGCATGGATGCTCGGAGGCGGCCCTCCCCCGCGTGCGCTGCTTGTGACCAGCTTCTTCTGGGTGGCGATGGTCTTTCCTCTCGCTGCGGCACTCGGCGCCGCAAAGCCTCGCGCCGTTCGGTTCGCGATTCCTGGCTTCGCAGTCCTGGCGCTCGTCGCAGCCATGCATTCGACGAGGGTCACGGTACGGACGGTCGAGCAGGGACGCATCGGCGCCGCTGAAATGGAGCGCATCGCCACGATCCTGCGCGCGCACCCGCGCCAGAACGTCGTCATTCACTCGCCCTGGGTGATCGCGAACCGGATTCTGGTCGCCGAGCCCGAGTTCTGGACCAACCGCTGCATCAGCGATTTCTACGGAGTGCGCACTCTGCGCATCACTCGTTGAGCGGCGCGCATTCGCGCTGCGGCAACCGCGCGCGCGGCGTTTCGTAAAGCCACCACGAGCCACTCCGCGCGCGCAGTACGATCGGCACGGGAGCGTTGCGGAAGAGCCGGCGGCGTGCATCGGCTCCGCGCACGAGCAGGTAGTCGTACTGCAGGACGCCCGGCCAATCGATCCCGTCCAGGGGAGTGGTGTCGCTCGCTACCAACGGCTCCGCTCCCTCCCGGAGACGAATCACCTGCGGGTAGTGCCGCGCAAACGACCATGCAGCGAGGCCACCTTTTCTCACTTGATAGAGAGCGCCGAAATGCCAGAAGACGGGGCCCGGCACGTGGTCGCTGAAGGGGAGCACGTTGAACTGAGCCACGCGGCGGTTCGCCGGCATGTCCGCGACCAGCTGCTCGAACTCCTGCACCTCCCCGTCGAAGTGGCGGAAACGGTTCACCAGCACAGCCATCCAGCCGAGCACGATCGTGATGACGAGAGCACGCGCGATCCTCGTCGCGCGACGCGAGGAGCCCGGCGACACCTCGAAAAGCAGGAGCGCGCCGATGGCCGTCAACAGCGCGAAGCGCGGATAGAGGTACGCACTGCCGAACGCGCCCTGCGGTGCCACGAGATAGAGGACTCCCGCGACCGCGACGATGCTCCAGCGCGCGAGCTCACGAGTGACCCGCGGACGCGTGACCGCGATCGCCATCGCCATCGCTGCAACGAGCGCGATGCCCGCGGGCTCGAACGCATTCGCAAACAGGAGCGACGGAAAGTCGGCGATGCGCTGCACTCCCGCCATCCAGTTGATCCCCTGACGGGCGAGTTGTTCTCCGCTGCGGAGGCGGGCGACGAAAAGCAGGAGGAGCGTCGCCGCGGGGACCAGCGGCAAAAGGAGCAGCGGCGCGCGGCGCAGGGCTGCAACGACGAGCGTCACCATCGCGCAGAACACGAACATCAGCGCGTGCGCGCTCACCATCAGCAGAGCGAGCACGGTGCGCACGATGCCGCGCGGACGCTCATCGAGAAGTAGCGCGAGATAGAAAACGCCAATCGGGATCGCCAGCGAGAAGTTGAGGAAGCCCCAGTAGAACGCGTAGCCGTACGCGAGCGGAAATCCGAGGAGCGACAGCCAGGGATCGCCGGTACCGGCGCGAAGCAGGGTGCGCATCGAGAGCGGCAGCAGCATGATGCTCAACCACACCGTCAGCTTTACGGCGCTCGACACGCTCATGACGGCCGCGAGCGCCGCCGTGACGGCCGAGCCCAGAAGATAAGGCGTGGCCAGACTGATGCGGAAGATCTCCGGGAAGCGATGGCAGTCGTCGCCGAAATGCTTCCAGATCGCGATCTGCGCCATGTGCTCCGGCAGGTCCGCCATGGGCAGCATGCCCGTCATCAGCAAGGGCACCGTCGCCGCGATTGCACACACAGCGAATGCGATCCAGTAGGCGTGGCGCCTCATCGCTTCGCTGCCTTCGCACGCAGCTGCCACTCGTGGATCCACTCACGGACGACTGGCGTCGTGAGCGCGCTCGCTGCGAACGCAAGCGCCGCAGTGGCAACGATCTTCGCGGCGAGGAATCTGTCCTGCGGCGCAATCAACATCCGCGCCGCCGCACAAATGATCAGTGCGGCCAGCGCGGGCGGGACCACATCCTGCCACGCCCAGCGGAAAAGCTCACCGGGCAACAGCCGGCGGTGCGTGAACACGACGCCGGCAAACAGCTGCAACGCATGCATGAGCAGCGCTGCCAGAGCCGCTCCGGGCGCGCCGTAAGCCCGGACCCCCGCGATGGTCAGCGGAATCATCACCACGACGGCCACACCGTTCATCCATATCGCAGGCGACGTCCAGCCATGCGCGAGCTGCAGCACGTACGGAATGGTAAGGAGTCCGTTGAGGAGCGCGGCGGCGACGAGCAGCACGACCAACGGCTGAATCTCACGGCCCAGCGCGGCGTTGCCGGTCCAGAGCGCAACCAGTTCCTGCCCGAACAGGATGGCCATCAGCGCCGCCGGCAGGATGATCGCAGAGACGGTCTGCGCGGCCCGGTGATACGCGATCGCGAGTTCGCGCATGCCGGCTCCAGCCACCAGTTGGGAGAAACGGGGAAAGACCGTGGTGTGGACCGGGCTGACCGCCATCACGACCACGGACGCGATCGTCACCGCGATTCCGTATCGTCCGAAAGTCTCCAGCGGCAGCAGCCGGCTGACGGCAAACTTGTCGATCTGCGTCGCAACCGCGGCGAGTAGGCCGATCGTCGCGGTCCCGCGCGCGAAGACCCAGGTGTGCGACAGCACCGAGGCGTCGAACGAGCGCACCGCGGCCGGGAGCCGCCCGCGGACGACAGCAGCAGCCGCGAAGGTCTGCAGCGCCGCAGCGACGATCTCCCACGCAAACACGATGCGCACATCGGGCGCGATCAGAAGCAGGAGCGCCACACCTCCGCCGAAGCGCGCCGTCGCGCCGCCCACGAGCAACGCATTGAGGGCGACATGCCGCTGCAGACCGAGCAGCGTGCTCGCATAGAGGTTGTAGGGCCAGCGCACGCCGAGGGCGATGGCCATGAGCCGCAGAGCGGTCACCGCGTCCGCTGCAGGAAGGTCACGCAGCGTGAGCCAGCGGGTGGCGATGGCCGGCGCGGCGAGAAACAGGCCCGCGCTCAGCGCGAGCCCGCCCGCCCAGAACGCGATCTCCGCCGTCGACACCAGGACGCGCATCCGATCGGCGTTCGCCCTTGACACGGACAGCCGCGCCACTTCCCTGTTCACCGCGGTGGCGAGGCCGAAGTCCAGGAGCACCACCACGGCCTGCACCGCCGTGTAGAACGCGATCACGCCGTAGGCCTCGAGGCCGAGGAGCCGGACGTAAACCGGCACCATCGCGACCATGAGAACGCCCGACCACCCGATCCCGACGAAGTTAGCGGCGAGGTTGCGCTGGATCACCGACACGGCGTCCGGCCATTGTACGGTCGCCTGCGCACGTCAGCGCACGATCTTCGTGGCGCCGGAGCGGACGTACTCGACGATGTCGCGGTGAGCGGTGCTGTCGAACGGCTCGTACGCCGTGCGCGTAATCCACCTGGCGACGATTCGCGCGGCAAGCGTCAGCATCTGAGAGACGAGCGGGATGCAGCCAGCCACACGAAGCAGTCGCAGCGCTCCCCGATGGGCTGCGCCGATGCCGAGCCACGGTGCGAGCAACAAAACCTCGTCGATCTGCTCCCACGCGCCACTGGGCAGCGCCTTGAACACGAGGTGATACATCGTGTCTTTGCGCGCGTTCTCCATCACGGCGCGAAAAACCGCGGCGCGTTCGATGGGATCGAATGAGGCGATGGAGACGACGCTGGCGAGTGCGGAGAACAGGCATTCGCGTGCGTACACGACGCCTACATTGCGCGCCGGGTCCGTGCGCTGTTTCTTCACACCCGCGGTGAAGCTGCGCTCGTGGACGACGAGGACGCCTCCGATTGCGGCCGACACGGTGAACGGATGCAGCCCGGCGCCTCGCGCCACGAACTCGCGCTCGAGCGGGTAATCCGCGAAGTCGCCGATCGTGCCGCGAACCTCGCTCCGGAACAGGACACCCGTCGTGATGAAGTGCTGGCGCAACATCCGCCGCGCGGAGACGGCGCCAGCGGCGTGCAGTCCCGGCTTCCACTCCCCTGCCTGGATGCGCACGCCGCCGGCGAGCTCGTTGTACACGAGCGAAGGCGCACAGTGAAAGCGAGCTTCCGGATGCCTGTGCAGCATCGCCAGGCCTTGTTCGACGAAATGGGGCAACAGCAGGTCGTCATCGGACAGGGCCACGAACATCGGCGTATCGACCTGCGCGATCGCGTAGCCAAAGTTCGCCGCTGCGCCGATGTTCTCCGCGTGCGCGGCGTACTCGACGCGGCCATCCGCACGGGCGAGATCGCCGACGACGCGCGCGGTCTCGTCCCCCGACGCGTTGTCGAAGACGCGCACGCGAACGTGCGGGTAGGTCTGATTCAGAACACTGCGCACGGCGCGCACGACCAGGTCGGGGCGTCGGTAGGTGGGGATGACCACCGTCACGACCTCGATGCCGGATGCGGCACTCATTCGATGACTTCCAGCCTCGGGATCGCCACGACCCACTTCCCACCCCATTCGCGAATGCGCGCGGTCTGCCCCACGATCTCGTCACGCAAGTTCCACGGAAGGATCAGGAGGTAGTCGGGTCGGGCTTCGTCGATCCGCTCCGGCGCCAGAATGGGAATCCTCGTTCCCGGCAGGAAGAGGCCCTGCTTGTGCGGACTGCGGTCCACCGTGAAGTCGATGAAGTCTTCGCGGATGCCACAGTAGTTCAGGAGCGTATTGCCCTTCGCCGGCGCGCCATACGCAACGATCCGGCGGCCGTCGTTCTTCGCATCGATGAGAAAGCGGAGCAGATCGCGCTTGGTCCGATGGATGGCTTCGCGAAACGATTCGTAAGTTGCGGTGTCGCGCAGGCCGCCGGCCCGCTCCGCTTCCAGCACCGCTGCCAACGCGGATGTGGGATGCGATTCGCGTGCAGCGTGCGCAGCGTAGATGCGCAGCGAGCCGCCGTGCGTCGGCAACTCCTCGACGTCGAAGATGGTGAGCTCGTGCGCGGCGAAGATGCCGATCGCCGTCCGGAGCGAAAAGTAGGAGAAATGCTCGTGATAGATCGTATCGAACTGGTTGCGCTCAACAAGGCGCAGGAGATGCGGGAACTCCATTGTGATGGTTCCATCGTCCGCGAGCAGAATGCGCATCCCCCCGACGAAGTCGTGCAGATCCGGGACGTGTGCGAGCACGTTGTTCCCGATCAGGAGGTCGGCGCGGGTTCACTCCGCGACCAGGTCGGACGCCGTCGCGGCGCCGAAGAAGCGGACGACGGTCGGTATACCGATCGCCTCGGCAACCGCGGCGATGTTTGCCGCGGGCTCAATCCCAAGCACCGTCATGCCATCGTCGTTGAAG
>JANMSA010000278.1:0-5731 GCA_031388865.1 Acidobacteriota bacterium
GGTGGTGATCGACGTCGCCATCGACTACTCGCGCAAGACCTTCTTCACCCGCGGAGTCATCCGGACGAACCTCGGTCGCCTCCCCTGGGGTGATCGGCTCCGCTTCATCGGCCGCGCCGTCGTCCGAAAGCTCACGCCGGCTTGACGAGCGACTGCCGGAATGGGGCCGGCGCCCCTCGCGCGGCCTCACAGGACCTGCAAGGGGGAGCGCGGAGGCCCGTGCTCATCGCACGGGCCTCCCGCGCCACGGGCTTGCCGTCAGAAGCGTGGGCGTCGTCCGTCGACCGGGGGCCCGCGCTCATCGACGAGCGTCGGCCGACGGGCCTTTTGCGTCCGCTCGTGGCGTCGGTAGTGGTGGCGTCTCTGGTCGGGGCACTGGCGCTGCTGTCGTCCCGTCGGCGGGCACGGTGAGCGCGCGCGCCTTGGGCAGGCCAAACCGCGATCCCCAGTGATCGAGTAGCCGCGGCCACAGGCCGTGGACGAGCGCGACCAGCCGCGCGACGAACGGTACGTAGACACGCCTGCGACGGCGCGCCGCGCCGGCGAGCGCACGGGCGACGACCGTCTCGGCGCGGACGCGGCCCCCGCGCAAGATCGGCGGCAGCTCGGTCTGCGCGCTCAGCATCGGCGTCTCGACGAGTAGCGGGAAGACCGTGGTCACGCCCACGCCGTCCGCGGCAAGCTCGGTGCGGAGCGACTCGCACAGGTTCTCGACCGCGCCTTTCGACGCCGAGTAGGCCGACAGCAGTGGCCAGCCGTGCAGCGACGCGGTCGATGCCAGAACGATGATCTGGCCCTTGCCGCGGCGGAGGGGGCTCAGGGTCGCGTGGATCGTACGCGCGGTTCCGAGGAGGTTGACCTCGATGACCCGCGCGAACGCGTCGAGCGGCTGCACGTCGAAGCGACCGGGACCGAGGATCCCAGCACAGCAGACCAGGAGCTCGAGCGTCTCGCCGAATGCCGCCAGCGCAGTCGCGATCGCGATGGGCGAGTCCCGCGTGGTCAGGTCGACGATGACGGAGCGGACCTGCGCCCCGCCGCAGCCGCGCGCGGTCTCGTCGAGTCCCGCGCGGTCGACATCGACGAGCAGGAGCGACCACCCACGGGCGGCAAGCTCGGTGGCGAACGCGCGGCCCATGCCGCTGGCGGCACCGGTGACGAGGGCGAGGCGTGGCTTGTCAGTCATGGGCGAGCTCCAAGCGCAGGCGCTCTATGGTCCGGAGGGCGGGCTTCAGATCGACGACGTAGAAGAAATACGGCGCGGCCGCGGCGAGCGCCTGCTTGCGCCTCCACGGGAGGAGCTCGTTCATGAACTCGTGCAGGTGGCTGCCGGTCACATAGGCCTTGTCGCCAAGCACGTTGACCTCGTCGAGCCAGTGGAAGCGTCGATCCTGGAGCACCTTGACCATCGCTCGCGTCGAGAGGTCGTAGGCGAACAGGGCCCCACCCTCGACGTCGCTGAACCAGAGAAGCCCGCGCTCGTCGATGTGGAACCCGTCGATGATCGGGAAGCGGTCAAGGACGTTAGCGTGAGCGGCGTCGAGCGAGCTGGCCGGCGCGACGACGATCTCGGGCATCTGCATCCGCCGGAAGTAGACGTTGCCATCGTGCGCGGCGATGCCGTCGATCCCGCCCCATGCGAGCTTGCCGAGCCACGTGCGCGCTGGGCGATCGCGGTCGGGGTACACCGAGAACCCGCCGTCCTCGACGAGCGGATCACCATCGAGGTGGCGACGCTGGTCGACGACGCTGAGGGTGTCCCCGGTACGTCGCACGTCGATCTGGATGATGCCGCTTTTGGCGTTGAACAGGCCCGAAGGCAACCGGCCCGGCGCCGTGTCCGAGATGAAGATCTGTGTGCGATCGGCCGTGTCGACGAAGGCGAGGTCGTTCGGCATCTGACCCAGTTTGATCGGGAACGGGTAATCGAGGAGAACCCGATCATTCAGGAGGTCGATCGCGACCAGGCGGCCGTTGTGGATCCCGTAGCCGCCATGATCGACGATGTAGAGCACGCCCGCGTGCGCCTCGACCCCGAGCGAGTAGCGGAGTGCGCGCTGCAGATCGGGCCGGCCCGACGGATAGGCGCTGATCGCGCCGGTCGCCAGATCCAGCTCGTGCACCTGCGAGTCGCTGAAGTTGCCGTCGGGGAACGGGGTTACAAAAGCGCGCGTGCGCCCGCCCACGTCGGCGACCGCGACGTTCCCCGGCGGCCACGGCACCGCGTAGGCGCGCACCGCCTCGTCGCTAAAGGGCATGACCGGCGGCAGGTCCTCGGCGCCGTTGAGGTGGCGCTCGCCGCCGCCGTCGATGAGGGCGAGCGTGGTCGGCGACAGCAAACGAAGTCGCCGGGCGAGGTACTGCGATACCACGTCCATCCGCCAGTAGGCCTCGCGCACGCCGCGGCCGGCCGAGATGGCGTCGAGCGACGCGGTCGCGCGCTCGGCGAGGAGCCCTTTCGCCGCCTCTGGCGTGAGCCGGTCGAGCGCGGCGAGCGCCTCGGTCGGGTTGAGGATCGCGGAGACGTCCTCGTAGAGCGGCGCGTAGCGCGGCGCCGGGCCGGTGGCCTCCGCCGCGTCGATCCGCCCGTCGCCGGATCGATCATACTTGGCGGCGAAGCTAGCCAGGTTGTGGACCGTGTTCTTGCGGTAGTGGGTGGCCGCGGCCTCCGCGGAGAACGGGACGATCGGGCGCGCGACCGGCGGGGGTGCCAGCGGGCGCAGCGCGTAGATCGCGAACGCCACACCAAGCACCACGGCGATCGGTAGCAGCACGAGGCGCTTGCGGCGGCGAGGTGCTGGCCCGGGCGACGGCGCGCTCGCGGTGGGCGCGGGCGCTTGCGGCGGCGGGAGCGGCTGCGAGGAGCGTTCGGGGATCGGCTGCAACATGAAGGTCTCCGGCGAGGGGCTAGGGCTGTGCGCGCGAGATCGCGAAGACGGTGCCCGGATTGGGGACGAAGTGACGCTTCGTCGTCGACTGTCCATCGACGATCACGGGCGCCTCGCCGCTGCTTCCCATGATCGCGTCGCCGCGGCTGCGGTACGTGTCCACGTTGAGGAACGGGATCGGCTGAAGGGGCTGGTCGCACGGCCTGGCGACGGTCGCCGCCCTGTCGCCCGATCACTGGACTTGAACGTCCAGAAGCTCTCGGGAAAGCGCGGATTGATCAGCAGCAGCTTCATTGGCGGGTCTGAGAGTAACGTTTCGTTACACCCCGTGCGATATGACGCGGGTCACCTGTTCGCGTGACGCCACGCCCGAAGGAGCGGACGGTCTGCAGGTGTGACCTGCTCTGACTAACTATAACTAACGGCTCGCTCACTCAGCTGCGAGCCGCCTCCGGCTGCCAGCGGCAGCGCGGCACGCCGGTCGTGGGGTGGTTGCCGCTCAACATCACGATCACCCCGCTCGAGCACGTCGTCACGAACATCACCCGGCTCGGCGATCGGCCGGGTCACGTGAGCGAGTGCCGTGTCGGCGTTTTGGCGAGAAGGCGCACAGGGCGCCGGCGATCTCGCGGCGACTCCGCTCATCGATGCCGATGTCGACCCGCATCGCCTCGGCTTTTCGTGTCCTGGTGGTGCGCGTGAATTCTCCCTTGATCGGAACTACAGCGTTCGCAGAAATGCGACCAGATCCTTCTTCTTCTGATCGGTCAGCTTCGTACCGAGGATGAGGTTGAAGAACTCAACCGTGTCTTCGAGCGTCAGCAGACGACCGTCGTGAAGATAGGGTGGCGACTCCTTGATGCCGCGCAGCGGGAACGTTTTGATCTTGCCGTCGCTGACGGTCATGTGGCCGCGGACCACCCTCGGCTCGAAGAAGCGCGACGTCTGCAGGTCGTGCATCTGGGTGTCGGTGTAATACGGCGCGGGATGCCAGCGCGACTACAAACCGAAACCGTAACTCGAGCCAAAAGACGCTTGCAAATCCTACCGGGATATTCAGGCCTACGGTTCTTCCTTTAGGTCCCAGAGAGTTCCGTCAGCCTCATCGGCGCACACCTCCTGCGACCGCAGGTCTGATACGCATCTAGCAGGCACCGACGAGTCGAGCGATGAGCAGTAGCCTCGGCGACGAAAGGAGCTTGCGATGCAAACGTACGCGACGATCGATCTTCATTCGAACAACGGGGTCCTTACTGTCATCGACGACAACGACAAGGTTCTGAGGCAGAAGAAGCTGTCGAATAAGCTGGCGGCATTTGTTTCTGAGCTCGAGCCGTTCCGCGCCAGTCTTCAAGGCGTGGCCGTCGAGTCGAGGTTCAACTGGTACTGGCTCGTCGATGGACTGCGCGAGCATAAGTTTCCGACGGTCCTGGTGAACACGGCTGCGATTCAGCAGTACGCGGGTCAAGCACTCCGACGACCGGTATGACGCGTGGTGGCCCCTCGCACATGATGCGTCTGGGGATCCTGCCGAGCGGATACATCTACCCGCCGGAACAGCGAGCCGTGCGCGATCTGCTGCGAAAGCGATCGACGCTCGTGCAACAACGCACCGCGAACTTTCCGAGCATCCAGAACCCCGGGGCAAAGGAACCACGGAGTCAAAATCTCATCGAATGAGGTCAAGCAACTCACCGCGGAGCGGGTGGGAGAGCTCTATTCGAACGAGGACCTCACACTGGCCCTCACCACGACGATGAACGTCATCGACGCGTTGACCGAACAGATCCAGTGCCTCGAGCGCGCGGTGCTCAAGAAGGCCGCGATTGCGAAGCGAGTTCGAACCGTTACGCACGGTGTGGGGTATCGGCCCGGTCCTCGGGCTGACGATCATGTACGAGGCTGGGAACATGGACCGGTTCAAAACGCCCGGCAACTTCGCCTCGTACTGCCGCTGTGTCGACGCGACACGTTTGTCGAACGGAAAGAAGAAAGCCGGCAACACCAGCAAGAACGGCAACCGCTATCTGGCTTGGGCCTTTTCGAAGCGGCCCACTTCGCGGTTCGCTTCTATCCCGAAGCGAAGCGGTTCTACGATCGCAAAACCGCCAGGACGAACTCCATCGTGGCCATCAAAGCGATCGCGCATAAGCTCGCTCGCGCCGTGTTCCATGTGCTGCGCGAGAAGAAGCCCTTCGAACCCAGGAGAGTATTCGGTTAAGGCTTGGTCGGTCCGGTCAGCCACCATTGGGTTGGCTCACAACCACAGGTGTGATTGGAGGCTGCAACGGCCAGGATTGTTTGGCGTTTTGATTCGCGACGAGCGCGTGAGCCACCCGGGGTTGGACGCCGGCCACCGGTCGGTGAGCCACGGAGTTCTGTGCACCTTCCAATTGGACACGCGCTCGTTTGACCGCTGCCGTTTCTGGGACGCCTGGTGCGTCAGGGGCCACGTCGAGTATTAGATCACTCGACTGAAGCCTTGATCCTGATGGGTGACTGGTGCGGATCCTCTCGATCCGACATCGCTCGACCGAGACGACGGGACCGCTGATCATTCACGCCGACAGACGAACGGCCCACTGATTACAGCTGCGACGACGCAGCAAGGGATTCGCCCGCCCTTCTTGACAACGCCTGCCAATGGGTGACCCCAATGGCCTTAATGGAACGCCGGTTCACTTGCAACTTGCAACTACGGCGCCGGCGATCTACAAATACCGAAGCATGAAGTCGATCAGCTTCTGCTTCAGCTTCGAGTACGGCGGGTACATCAGCTGGAGCGGAGTTCGTCGGAACGGCTGCTCGAAAATCCCGCGGGCATTGGAGAACGCTTCGAAGCC
>JANMSA010000304.1:0-3221 GCA_031388865.1 Acidobacteriota bacterium
CCCGGGTTTGCCACCGTCGAGATTTATCGCTTCCCCGACTTTGTGAAGGCCTTCGGCGCGTACTCGATGCGCAAGGAGGCAGCACGCGCGTTCCTTCCCATCGCCAACGAGGCGTACGTGAGCAAGTTCGCCGTGCACCTCTGGCGGGGACCGTTCTATGTGCGCGTCACCGGCGGTTCCCAGAACGCGCTCCAGGCGCTGACGGGGCTGGCGTCTTTCGTCGCGGAGCGCATGCCACCCGCGCCTTCGAAGCCGGCCGTGTTCAACTTCTTTCCGACCGCCACGCGCATCCCCAACAGCGAACGCTACTCGGCGGACATCGGCTTCGGCCAGGCCATCCTCGGCAACTCGTTCCAGGCACGCTTCAACATCGAAGGCGACCCTATGGACGGCTTGATCATCCCCTCTGCGAATCGCGCGGCGGCGACGAAGATCCTGAACGCGTACAAGGCCCTCTACGTCCGCAACGGCAAGCTCCTCGACCCGATCTCCAACCTCGGCGAAGACAACTTCACCGCCGAAGACCGCTACCTCGGCCGCGCAGTGGCCTTCCGCATCGATCGCTTCGTGATCGCCTTCAATGGCTACAAAGAACGGCAGAAGCTCGTGGACCTGGCCATCGCCACCGACGCGCAGATGCTCGGCTCGATCCGCAAGCAGCTGGTCGCCGCGGAGGAGCGGGCCGAAGAGGCTCAGGAGCCCGCGCCGGTGAACGACCGCGCTCTCCCCTGGCAGAGACCTTGACCGTGGTCGTTGGGGTCAGACCCCATCGACGGTGTTTCCGACCCTGGCTTTTCCTTGGATTTCCTTTCGTCACCGGCCGGGACTGGCGGAGATCCGGGGACCGACCTATTCTGCAGCCATGACGAGAATGCTCGCCGCCCTCCTGCTCTTCATCCTGACGACGGGGTGCGCGACCATGGTGAACGGGCGCCATCAGACGCTCACGGTCGGTTCGTTCCCGTCCGGCGCCGCGATCGAAGTGGAGTGTGGCGATGAGCGAACGCGTGAGGCCGTGACACCCGCGAAAATCAGGGTACGGCGCTCCGCACCGCACTGCCAGCTGATCTTCACCCACGCGGGATACGAACCGAAGGTGATTGAGCTCACCCACCAGGAATCGCGCGCCACGGCGCTCAACGCCGCCTTCGGCCTCCCCTCCGCAATCGTGCTCGGGATCGCGGGCGCGATCGTCGGATCCGCCATCGATGCGGCCGAGACGGGGGCAGAGATCGGAGCGGAAGCAGGATTCGCGCTGGGCAACGGCGGAGCGACGCTGATGGACAAGAAATGGGGCGGGTGGAAGTGGGTGCCCGACGACGTCTTCGTGATTCTGTCGCGCTCCACCCCCGAAGATCGCGGGGAACCGGACGAACCGGAGTAGCACGCGAGCGCAGCGGTCCGCATCGGGCTTCATGACCTGGCGAATCATGGGATGAGAAAGAGCCCGCTCTTTTCAGCCACCGCTCCAACGAAAAAGCCTCGCTCTGCAGCGAGGCTTTTTGGATTCAGCGGGTCTGCAAGCTATTTGCGGAATGCTGTCCACGCCGCTTGAAGCCTGTCGGCCTGACCAGCGGTGAACTCGTACATGCACGAGTCCTGCGAGTAGTCCATGAAATTGAAGATCGGATCCAGCCCCGGCTGGGCGGCTCCGAAGCACGAATCGCGGCCGACGGGACACCTGAATGCCGGTGAGAACTCCGCAGGCGTGTCGGCTACGTAGTCGCCCTTGCTCCCGCATTTGCCGTCGAACGTATGGTAAAGCGCGAGCCAGTGACCCACTTCATGCGGGGCGGTGTCGCCTTCGCTGTAGATCGCGAATGTTCCGCCCGGCAACGAGCGCCAGTGAAGAACGACGCCGTCGAGGATCGCGTAGGTCGGATCGTTGAGAATCGACGGAAAGTACGCGAAGCCGAGGTAGGGACCGCCGTCAACCGTGTAGATGTTCAACGTTTCCGGACCACCACGGCGCAGAGCCCTCTTGGCAGCCATCTCCACGCTGAAATTCGTGGCCATCTGTTCGAACCATTCCTGGTTGGAGGTCTGCGTCACGCCAACGAGATCGAACCCGAATCCAGTGTTCGCACCGCCGCTGCGGCCATTGAACGATTCGTCGAGAACTTTGAGCTGCGCATTGATCATCGAGGCGGGGATCTCGCCGTTCTCATAACCGGCGCCACGGGTGATGACATGCACCCACACCGGGATGATGTCGGAGGTCCTGCCTTTCTGTCCCCGGGCCACGGCCTGCTCGATCTCGGCGACTTCCTCGAGGCTCGGCTGTTTGGTGGCGCAACGGTCCGGCTGCGCGGCAAAGAGCGGCGCATAAACGAGAAACGCCAAAGCTAAAGAGAGTACCGCTACCAATCGATGTCTCATGAAGTCTCCTGATGGGATGGGATGAGAGGACAGGGTACACCGGCGATCCGATTCACACGAACTGAGCAATCCAATGCTGCCAGCGCTGGGGGGAGGCCGGCGGCGCCCGGGGTGCCGTACTTCACTCATTGACGTCCAACTCGGGGGGTGCCGAGCATGCAGTCACCGGGTCGATGATGAATGGGGCGAACAGCATGATGCCGTGATTGCGTGGCGTCGCGCGTCTCTCTCCAAAAACGCGACTGGTCAGAGCTGATCCTCAGCGACGAACGTCGGATAAACCCCAACGACGTCCTCATCGAGTTCCACGAGCGACCCCACCACTTCTTCGAGGGATTGAGCGGTGTCGGCGTTCCAGACGGCAGCAATGCGACTGTCGCCGTCGCCGCCGTGCAGTGTCAAGCCTGGGACGCTCACCAGCCGCGCGCTGACGCCGGCCGCGCGGCCCGGAAGCGTTTCGATGATGACTCCCGCGATGATCACGGTCAGACCTTCTCGATCCTGATGCTGCAGATCTTGAACTCTGGCTGCTTCGACACCGGATCGACCGCGTCGATGGTCAGCACGTTGGACATCCGGTTGTGGTCGTGCATGTGGACGAACACGAGCCCCGGCCGTGACTTCTCGTCAACGACCTCGGCGCGGAACACGCCGCTGCCACGCCGCGAGGTCAGCCGCACTTTGTCGCCGGTGCTGATCCCGAGCTTCTCGGCGTCGCGCGGGTGGATCTCGGCCATGGCCTCGATCGCTTGAACCAGCTCTTTGACATTCTTCGTCATCGTCGAGGTGTGCCAGTGCTCGATGATGCGTCCGGTCGTCAACCAGTACGGATACTCGGCGTC
>JANMSA010000305.1:0-2233 GCA_031388865.1 Acidobacteriota bacterium
CCCCCCGCCGCAGCAGTACCCGTTCTCGCGGTTGCGCGGCATCTCCACGAGGGTCACTCCCGGAATCGCGCGAAGCAACGTGCGCGGGGCCTCGTACTCCCCATTGTGACGGGAGAGATAGCACGGATCGTGGTAGGTGGCGGTCATCTCGACCGGTGTTTTCATCAGTTCCTTGAGCCGGTCGAGATGCTCGACCAGGAACTGCGTGTAGTGCGAGACGTTGTAGTTTCCGCCGTGTTTCGGGTAGATATTCTTGAAAGCGTTGAACTCGTGCGGACCGAAGACGACCAGCCGCTGAAAGCTGTATTTCGAAAATGTCTTGATGTTGGCCTCGGTGAGTTTCTCGGCGAGGCCGGCTTCGCCTGCCAGCCGGATCGAGTCGCCGTCTTCTTTCTCCTCGATGCCGAGGATCGCGAAGTCCACGCCGAGCGCGTGGAAGATCCTGGCCAGCGCTCGCGCCGCGTCAATCCCCCGCGGATGGTACGACGGATAGCTGCCCACGTACCACAGCACATCAACCGGCCGTTTGATCTGCGCCAGGATCGGAACCGGCACGCCGGCATCCTTGATCCAGTCGGCGCGCTTGCGCGGATTCTCACCGAGCGGATTGCCATAGCGGTCCGTGGCCTCGAAAACTTTCTGCAGCTCCGCCGGGATCGGCTTCCCCTCTTCGATGGCGGTCTGCCGCGCCGCGGGCATGATCTGAATCATGTCCACTTCTTTCGGGCACACTCGCAGGCAGTTCATGCACGTCGTGCACAGCCAGAGGTTGTGGCTGTCCAGGAGCGACATTCCTCGCATCACATCGCGGTGGATCTTGCGTGGGCCGTAGTCGCCCACGATATCCACGGGACAGACCCCGATGCACTTACCGCATTGATAGCACGCCTGGAGCGACTCGCCGCCTTCAAGAGACGTGATCTCGTCGAGGGTCGTCGTGTCGTAGTCGGTGATCACCCGCGACTCGAACATCCGGTTCCAGTGACCGGGTAAGTCGATGCCCTCGACGACAGCGTGTTCCTTCTCCCACACCACCGGGCCCTGCTTGCCGTATGTCTGTTTGTAGGCCATCTAGTTCTCCATCCTGTAAACCCCGAGAAAACGGCGCGCGAGCTCGGGCAGCTGCGGGATGACGCGATTGAACTCGCGGGTCATCCGCATGCGCACCGTGGTGTATACGTAGACGCAGTAGACGCAGGCCAGAAAAATGTCGACGCCGAAACGGCCGTCGCCGATCTTGGTGAAGCCGGTGGCCTGGCCTGTTTCGTGGACCATTGCGGTGGCGCGCCCCACGCGCAGGTAACTCTCGCCCAGGTTCTCCGCGCTCAGCTCATAGTCCATGGTGACCAGAGAGAGCGCACCGGTGCGCGTGTTCCTGTCCCACACCCAGCGCGACCAGAGCCAGTAGTCTTCGGGGAACGTGAATTGAAGTAACTCGCTCGCCAGATCGTGGCGGATCGTTTCGGGAAAGGCCGAAAGCCGGTCGCAGAACGCCTCGAATCTCACTTCCAAAGGGGCCTCGGAGTGAAGCAGGTCCTCGATGGAGGCGGGCAGGGCGGAGGCAATCGGAGCATCGAGAAAATCACGCGTGTGCCTGCGCGTGGAGAAAATCAAGCGAAGAAGAATCCCGAGATCTTCCGATGACAGGTGCGCGGCCAGTCCCGGCTCGGCCAGTCGCGTGCGAAAACGTTCGTGTTTGATCGCCAGTTCGCTGGCGATGGCGTTTTGTTCCTCGGCAGAGATGCTCCCGAGTGCCTCACGCATGAACTCTCGCGCGCTTTCTGTGTCGACGACCTGGCTGGTCATACGGGTCCCTACGCGCTTGCGAGCTGCGCTTGCGCCATCCTCCGGATCAGGCCGGCGGCCTTCATCGCCGCGGCCCCCGCCATTCCAATGGTGTCGTCGAGATCCTTCGGGCCCGCGGCGGCTCCGGCCACGAAAACCCCCGGCACTGAGGTCGACACGGTATCGAGCGTGCCCTGGGGCGTCTCGATGAAACCGTACTTGTTCTGGGCCACGCCGAAAATCCTGGCGATCTCCTTCGTCCCTTCGCTCGGTTCCATCCCCACCGAGAGGATGACGATGTCCATCGGAACCTCCATGGGACGATTCATGGTGGTGTCCTCGCCGCGGATCATCAGCCGGTCGCCCTTCATGGTGATCTCCGAGATGACACCCTTGATGTAGTTGACCTTGTATTGCTCCTGCGCGGGCCAGTAGATCTCGTTCTCCC
>JANMSA010000315.1:0-7678 GCA_031388865.1 Acidobacteriota bacterium
GTCGGTTCTCTGCGCCTCATGACTCGGACGACAGCGACTCGCAGACAACCGACAACCGACAACTGACAACTGGCAACTGGCAAACTGACAACCGACAACACAATGAGGATCGTACGCACCATCGAAGACACGCGCGCGGCCATCCGAGACGCTCGCCGCAGCGGTCAAACCGTGGGCCTCGTGCCGACGATGGGCTTTCTCCACGAGGGTCACCTGTCGCTGATCGAGGTCGCGCGCAATGCGGGCGCGACGTTCATCGTGGTGTCGATCTTCGTGAATCCGAAGCAGTTCGGAGCGGGCGAAGACTTCTCCCGCTATCCGCGGAACGAGGAGAACGATCGCGAGCTGCTTGTGCGCGCCGGTGCGGATCTACTCTTCCTGCCACCTGTTGAAGTGATGTATCCCGCGGGCTCGGCAACGTCG
This sequence comes from Acidobacteriota bacterium, assembly GCA_031388865.1. GTDB lineage: Bacteria > Acidobacteriota > Thermoanaerobaculia > Gp7-AA8 > Gp7-AA8 > QHVT01. The sequence goes on from JANMSA010000315.1 coordinate 424, forward strand.
GTGCTCGTGCGCGGCGTGTCGGAACCGCTGGAAGGGGAGCGCCGGCCGGGACACTTCGACGGCGTGGCCACGGTGGTGGCCAAGCTGTTCAACATTGTGCAGCCGGACTTGGCGGCGTTCGGCCGCAAGGACGCGCAGCAGTGCGCCGTCATCGAGCAGATGGTGCGCGATCTCGACCTTCCCATAAAGCTCGTGTTCGGAGAAACACGGCGCGAGAGCGACCAGCTGGCGATGTCTTCGCGGAACGTCTATCTCTCGCCGGAAGAACGCGCGAAGGCGCCAGCGCTGCATCGTGCCCTACGCGCAGGCGAGGAGGCGATCGCGAGCGGCGTTCATGACGCAGCTGCGATCGAGACCCTGATGCAGCGCATCGCGGCCGAGGAAGAAGGCGTGGAGATCGATTACCTGGTGGTCGTCGATCCGCTGACGTTTCGCGCTCCAAAAGATTTTGCGCGCGTGGTGCTCCTTGCAGGCGCAGTGCGCATCGGCCGCACGCGCCTCATCGACAACGTGCTGGTGCGGCCCTAGGCGAAAGGGATCGACCAGGGGGCCTCCGGCGGCCCGGCCCGGCCGGCAGCGCTGGTTGGCCTAGGAGTCCGCGCGGCAGAAACGTTCCTCTCGCGCGCCGGTCGGTTCTCGGTTCTCGGTTGTCGGTTCTCTGAGAGGACGTCCTCCGAAGCCACAGCCCCGCAGACAACCGACCACTGACAACCGACAACAGCCGCGAAGACGGCCTAGGCTGGCACGGGCGGTGGCGCTGGTGAGCAGGGCCAGCGTTCGGCCGCCGCCAGACTTGAAGCCGCAACGAGCACTCGCTGCCTACTGCGACGCCTCGGGAAAGTGATAGAGCCGGATCGATTTGCCGATCCTGATGAACGGCTTTCCTTCGGTGAACCATTCGTCGATCCACTGCTTCAGCGAGGGGCTGGAGCCGCGGCCCTGCGCGAGCTTGAGCTCGCTCACGGCGACCCAGCCGTACAACGGCTTCCATGCCTCGAGAAGCTTGAAAGGTGGGAGTCCAAGGCGCCCGAACGCAATGTTTTCGGGTGCGATTGAGATCGTGAGGAACGGGATGTTCTCTTGTCGCGCGTAGCGCACGAGACGCAGGACGTCCTGTCCCCAGTCGATGTTGCTGTCCGTGAGAATGCGCTCCGGATGTTTGCCTGCGAAGGCATTGAACCATGGCAGGTAGTCCGGGTGCTCTTTGAACGTGCCGATCAGGATCCATGCAATCAGAGCGGTGGAGACGATGCGGAAGCGCCGCAGCTCGACAACCGCGAAGGCCGCGGCAATGGCCAGCGGGGCATAGATTGGGAGGACGTGACGCACGCCAATGTTGATATGGCTGGTCATGGCCACTCCAAGAATGGCCAGAGCGATCAGCACCACTTCGATGCCGCGGCGCCGCGCGATCATCAGACCCCATCCGCCCAGCGCCAGGATCAGGAATGGGATGGGGGTCTTCAGGGAGAGCGCCAGCGGGAAGTAATACCACCAGCCCGCCAGGCTCTGCTTGCCGAAAAGAAACGCTCGATTGCCCCGGATGTCGTGGATCTTCACCTCCATCGCACCCATTGCGTACAGCGGAGCAGGAATCGGCACGTCGGCGACTCGCTTGGTGTGGAAGACTTCTGCCGCCGCGTCGCGTCCGCGCGAATCGGCATCCGCGATGGTCCCGAAAGCGAAGCCGTACGTGGCCCATACCAGGATGAATGCGATCCCGAGAGATGCGAATGTGCGCAGCGATGGCTTCTGACGCCGCGCCACCAGCAAGGCTGCGGCGGACCACGGGAAGAAGAGCAGAAACGAATATTTCGATAGTGCGCCTGCGGCGATGGTCAGGCCGAGAAGGATCGCGCGCTTCCATGTCGCCTCTTCGAGGAACAGCGTGAGCGCGTAGAGGGCGAGGGGCAGAGTCGCGGCAATGGCCATGTCGGTCGTCGCGAATCCGGCATGCGCCAGGACGGGAGGCAGCGTCGCGAAGAGCAGCGCGGCGACGAGACCGGTGGCGGGCGAGAAAAGGCGCCGGCCCCAGAGCGCTACGACGATGATCGAAAGCGCGAGGAAGGGGAGGTTGCCCAGACGCGCGCGGCCCAGATTCTGGGCATATCGGTTGTTGCTCAGCAGGAGCTCGTTGCCGCGCGAGTCGCCTCGCTCGCCTGCGGGATTCGGCGAATCGAGAAACGGCAGCGCGAAGAACACGCGTGCCAGTGGCGGGTGATGCAGGTCGGCCTTGAACTCGTGACGCTTCAGGACGTCGTAACCGGTAGCGACATGCCACGGTTCATCGGCCGTCTGTGAGAAGACACGGTGAGTCGTCGTGACGACGCCCAGCGTGAAGAGCACGAGCAGGATCAGCAGAGTCCACCAGCGGCGCGAGGTCATTCGGATCGTCTCAGCACAGCACCCCGGATCTGGAGATCACCCAGGAACTAAGGAATCGAGTACAACCGGATGGATTGTCCCACGCGCTCGTATTTGTGCCCGTCCAGCCAGGGGACACCGCTCGCAAGGCCGTAGAGATGCTCGCTGACCGCAATCCAACCGTGCGAGGGCACCGAGCGGTCGAGATCGAAATGCGGGGGGAAGCCAAGCGCGTCCCAGTCGTGAATGCCCATGACCGCGATGCCGATGCGGTCGATCCTCCTCTCCCGGACGATGCGCTCGAGGCGTAAGGCATCCTGCCCCCAGTCGATATTGCTGTCGAGCAGTTTCTCCCAGGGGCGTGTTCCCGCTGCCTCGTTGAAGTACGGCATGGCGTCCGGATGGGAGAGCATCGAGGCGGTGGCGTGCCAGGCGAGCAGGACCAACACGACCCACCTCCATCGCACCGCAAGCAACGCGGAGGCACCCGCCACCGCCAGCGGGGCATAGAGAGGCAGCACGTAGCGGACGCCGAGGTTCAGGTGACTGGGCATCGCGACGATGAGGATGGCCGCTGCGGCGGCGAGTGCCTCTCTCCCCCGTCCCCGAGTGAAGAACGCCAGGAGCAACGACGCGACGGTGCTCTTCAGCGCGACGGCCGCGGGGAAATACCACCACCACCCGCTCGTGCGGAGCTCTCCGAAAAGAAACGCCTTGTGGCCACCGCGGTCGATTGACGCCAGACCCTCGATGCCTCGAAAGAACGGCGCGGGGTGGAACGCGTATCCGACCCACACCACCAGGATGGCTGTTGCGGCGGCCGGCGCGATCGCGCGCCACGGGCGACGGAGATTGCGATCGCCGAGCACACGCACGACGTACATCGCCGCGCAGCCGGCGGGAACGTATCCGATGCATGAGAACTTGCAGAGCGCCGCGAGGCCGAACGCGACCCCAAACAGGGCTGCGCGTCTGGTGTCCGGCGCTTCGAGCCACCGGCTGAAGGCGAGCAGCGACCACACCAGGCCAGCCGTCGCGGCAACGTCGTGCGTCGCCAGTCCTGCGTGTCCTGCGATCGCCGGCTGCAACGTGAACAGGAGCGTGGCAACGAAGCCGGCGAGCTCTCCGAGGTCGCGGCGCGCCCAAAGCCAGACGCCCGCAGAAGCGAGTACGAAGAAGACGAGGTTGCCTGCCCGGGCGAGCACGAGATTCGTCTTGTAGCGATCGTTCGAGTAGAAAACGCGCTTCAGTTGGTCGTCGGTGCTGCGGGCCGGATCGAAGTCCATCCCCCCCAGCCAGGGAGCGAAGGCCAGCACCACGCGTGGCAGCGGCGGGTTCTCGGGCTGGTAGGCGTAGGTGTGCTGGGTATAAAGCTGCAGACCTGCCGAGACGTGCATCGGCTCGTCCATCGTTGCGGAAAAGACGGTCCACGTGGATGCGATCCGCACCACGGACAGAGCCATGACGATGACGGCTGCAACGCTCCAGCGCTTCATGGGGTCACGCAATGGGTCACGAATGGAGTCACGGGATGTAGTAGAGCCGGATCGATTTTCCCACACGCTCGTACTTCCTCCCGCGGAGCCAGGAGAAATTCTTGATCTGGAAGAGATGCTCGCTCACAGCGGTCCAGCCCTGGGTAGGGAGTGTCGGGTAGGCATCATGATGAGGCGGAAAGCCGAGGTCGTCCCAGCGGTGCCAGCCATAGACGGCCAGACCGATGCGATCGATGTTCTTCTCCTCGAGCACGCGACGCAGCCGCAGCACGTCCTGACCCCAATCGATGTTGCTGTCCGAGAGGTACTGCCATGGCTGACGTCCCGCGGTCTCATTGAAGTAGGGAATCGCGTCGGGATGTGCGACGAGTGACGCCGCTGTGTGCCAGACCAGCAGTGCGATTCCGATCCAGCGGCGTTCGAAGCTCATGGCGGCTGCCGCGGCAGCAACGCTCAGCGGAACAAACAGTGGAAGTACGTAGCGGACGCCGAGATCGAGATGGCTGGGCATGGCCACAAGGAGGATCGCCGCAGCGGCCGCGAGTGCTTCCAGCGCGACGCGTTGCCTTCGGGCAACGACCAGCGCGGCAAGGGCGAGGAGCAGTGAGGCAAGCGTGCTTTTCAGCGCGACTGCGACGGGGAAGTAATACCACCAGCCCCGCGTACTGAAAGCGCCGAACAGGTAGCCAAAATGCGTTCCGGCGCTGTTGATCGTCGCCAGCCCCCTGATTCCCTGGACGAGAATGTTCAGTTGGAACCCGTAGCCTGCGGAGATCACCAGGATCGTGGCGAGCGCGCCGGTGGCAAGCTTGTGGAGCGGTGGGCGCCCGCCGCGAATGAAGCGCACCGCGTAGATCGCGAAGCAGGCTGCGGGCACGTATCCGATGCTGGAGAACTTGCACAGCACCGCGAAGCCGAACGCCGCACCCACCACCATCGCCCGGCTGGGAACCGGCGCGTCCAGCCAGCGCGCGAACGCGAGCAGTGAGACCGCCATGCCCGCGGTTGCGGCAGCGTCGTGGGTGGCCACGCCCGAGTGACCGATGATGAGCGGCTGCAGCGTGAAGAGCAACGTGGCGACGAGCCCTCCTGCGCTGCCGAGCTCGCGCCTCGCCCATCGCCAGGTTGCGATCGCCGCAAGCGCGAAGAAGAGCAGATTGCCTGCCCGCGCGAGGACGAGATTGCGCATGTATCGCCCATCCGAGTAGAAGACGCGCAGAAGTTGCTGAATCATGTCGCGGGACGGATCGAAGTCCATCCCCGCCGCGTAGGGCGCGAGCGCGAGCACGAGACGAGGCAAAGGCGGGTTCTCGGGTTGATAGGTGTACTGATGCTGCGTGTAGAGCTGGAGCCCCGCTGAGATGTGCATCGGCTCGTCGATGGTCGCGGAGAAGACGGTCCAGGTCGAAGCGATTCGCAGCATCGTCAAGACGACCAGCGCGATCGCGGCGAGGTCGGCTCGGCGCTTCATGAACTGATGCGCTTCATGGGATGTAGTAGAGACGGATGGTGCGGCCCACCTGTCGCACGGGACGATACGTGCTCAGCCAGTCGTAGTCGCCTTTGGCCTCGCCGAACCGGAGCCAGTTCTCGCTCACCGCGACCCAGCCTGACACCCTCTGATGCGGCACCAGGCCCGTCGCGTGGATGCCGTGCTCTCCGAGGCGGGTGCTGTTCATGAAGGCGGTGTGGATGTGGTCGATCTTCAGCTCCCGGACGACGCTGGCGAGGCGCAACACGTCCTGCCCCCAGTCGATGTTGCTGTCCGCCGCAAAGTACGAAGGGCTCGGCCTGGCCGTCTCGTTGAACCAGGCCAGGTAATCGGGATGCTCGATGGCCACGCCGATGAAGAACCAGGCCAGCAGTCCAAGGAGCGCGGCGCGGCCGAACGCGTCCCGGCTCCGCCGCCAGATGTCGACGACCGCGTATCCACCCACGATGGAGAGTGGTGCGACGATCGGGAGGATGTGGCGCGCGCCGATGTTCAGCGACGTGGTCATCGCCGTTAGAAGGATCACGATGGGGATGAGCACGAGCTGCAGCGCGCTCCGGTCACGGGCACGAAGGCGGCCGGCCGTGAGCGCGATCGCGCCCCACACCACGAGGATCAGCCAGGGCAGCGGCGACTTGTAAAAGAAAACGACCGGAAAGTAATACCACCAGCCGGTGCGGCTTTCTTTGCCCAGCAGGTAGGCGGTGTGACCGAGCAGCTCATGCAGTTTCACCTGCGCCATGCCCACAGCGAGCGTTGGCGCGGGGATGGGGATGTTGCCGATGAACTGCGCAAGCGGCTTCAGGGGCTTCGGCGCCGCCCACTCGAGGATGTTTGCTCCCTGGTCGACGACATCTGCAGGACGTCGGAAGTCGAAGCGGTACCCGGCCCAGACAGTGAAGAACGCGAGAAGCAACGCCGCCAGCACTGTGATCGTGCGTGCGCGGAGCGGACGCCGCAGCGCGAGGACCGCCAGCATGGACGGGGGAAAGAACACGACGAACGAAAACTTGGAGAGGAGTCCCAGGCCGAGGGCGAGGCCGAGGAGCAGGGCCCGTTTGAGCGTCGGTGACTCCAGGTAGAAGTCGAGTGCGAGAAGCGCGAGCGGCAGCGTCGCCGTGATGGAGAGATCGGTCGTGAGCAGGCCGGCGTGCCCGAGAAGCAGGGGGAGCGAAGAGAACAAGGCCACGGAGGCCACGGCGACCTGTCGGGAGAGAAGCCGGCGCGCCCACAGCGCCACGGTGACGATGGCCAGAGCGAGGAAGAAGAGATTGCCCAACCTCGCGCGGGCGAGATTCTGCACGTAGTGGCCGCCGTGATACAGCAGCTGATTGCCCCGCTCCACCATGTTGGACGGCTGCGGATAGGGGAGTGCGCTGACCCGCAGCGGCAGCGCCCCTGCAATGCGGGCCAGGGGCGGGTGGGTCATGTCCGTGGTGAGCTCACCCTTGAACCACTCATAGCCGCAGGCGAGGTGGATCGGCTCGTCGACAGTGGCGCTGAAGGTGCGGTGCGTCGACGCGACGCGCACGATGGCGATGATCGTCAGCGCCGCCACGGCAGCGATGAATCTCCAGTCTCTCTGCATCCGCGCCGTAACGATAGCAGGCCCGTCATCGCCCTCACTGAGGTTCACAGTCAGTCTTCGAGTCTTCGAGTCGTCAAGTCTTCGAGGGTGGGGTTGAATCCGGGTGGGACTGGGGCTGTCATCCTGAGCCGGCGTAGCCTGCGCTAAGCGGGGCCGAAGGGCGGCTCAGGAGACAGCGTCTACGCTTTCACAGGAAGTGTGGCGACCAACCTTGTGGGACTCTGAACCTATGAGCCCGTGAACCTGGACGGCTTAAAGACGCGAAGACGCGAAGACGCGAAGACGCGAAGACTCGAAGACTCGAAGGCTCGGAGA
>JANMSA010000322.1:0-3685 GCA_031388865.1 Acidobacteriota bacterium
CAAGCGAGCGACCACCGGACTGCAGCGGGAAATGAAGACCGACCCCGACAGGGGTCGCGTACGAGTCCGCACCCGGCGGTGCATCGGCAGTTCCTCCGCGACCCCTGCCGGGGTCGACCTCATCACGGGTTGTGGGGACCGGTGGTCGCTCGCTTCGCGCGCACCACCGGCTACCCTACGGGCCGCCTCCAGCGGCCACAACCTAGCCGGCACAGCCGGCGGCGCTGGTCACTCCGGCCTACTTCCACTTCGCGAGCAGCACCCGCGCGTCGGCTATGGCCGCCGCATCCTCGACGATGAACTCCGGGTCTAGAGGAGTGTTGACCACGTCGTTCAGCATCGCGACGGCCTGTTTCTTCTTCCCCGAATCCGCCGACACCATGGCCTCCGCCAGAAACACCAGCGTGATCTTGTTCTTCGGATCGATCTTGAGCGAGTCGCCGAGGAAGCGAAGCGCTTCTTTGGCAGAGGCCCAACCGGTGACGAGCGGGATGCGTGGTGTCTGGTCGTGGAGACGGCCCAGCACGCGCGCGGGAGTCCCGGCCTCCATGCGCGGATCGATCAGGTTTGCGATCGTTGCATGGCGGCGGATGCGATCTGCAGCGCCCTGGCGCGCGGCGGCAAGTTTGCCGTAAGCGAGCGCCCACTCGCCCCAGTTGACTGCATCCCAGACGAACACCTCTCCTGCGCCCGGAACGCCCCGCGCTGCGTCGGCGACCTGTTTCTCGGAGGATTTCTTCGTGACGCGCAGGCGCGCGTTCACGATCGGAATTGCCTTCTCGCCGGCATCCTTGGCCATCCCGTAAACCTGCTTCTTCTGCTCGTTCGTCGTGGCGACGTAGGCCCCCTTGAAGCGATATGCACGCAGAAGCTTCGCGTGCGCCTCGAGGTCGGCAGGCGTCTGCGCGACTGCCCGCTGGTACGCTGCGATGGCTGCGTCGATGTGCTCGGCGCGTGCTCGCGCGCCCTGTGCACCCTCGGCTCGTCGAGCGTAGTGCCGGTCGCCGTCGGCGACCTGCGCGGAGAGGGGCGTGGCCAGGAGCAGGATGAGCGCGAGGGCTGTACTGATGTCCCGTTTCGGCATGCGAGGATGATTGTAGTCCCGCGAAACTGCGACCGCCGACTGGTTCCTGAAAAAGCGGCATACTGCCGACCCTCATGCGCATCGTCTTCTTCGGCACTCCCGACTTCGCCGTCTCCGCACTCGACGCAGTGGCGCGCGAGCATGAGATCGCGCTGGTGGTCGCGCAGCCGGACAAGCCCGCTGGCCGCGGCATGAAGATGCAGGCGCCCGCCGTCGCCATGCGGGCCCGGGAGCTCGGGTTGCCGCTGTTGCAGCCTCCAAAGATCCGCAACGCGGAGTTTCTCGAGGCAGTCGCGCGCGTCGCGCCCGACTGCGGCATCGTGGTCGCATACGGAAAGATCCTTCCCGCCGCGCTTCTGCAGATTCCGAAGGAGGGCTTTCTGAACGTTCATGCGTCCATCCTTCCTCTCTGGCGTGGGGCGGCGCCGATCCAGCGTTCCATCGAGGCGGGCGACAAGCGTACCGGTGTGACGATCATGCGCGTCGAGGAGGAGCTCGATCACGGTCCTATGCTGCGGATCGAGACGACGGAGATCGGTCCCGACGAGCGCACACCAGCGCTGGCCCGGCGCCTTTCGCGCATCGGCGCGGAAGCGCTGGCGCTGGTGCTCCGCGAGATCCCGCCGGCGACCGAGCAGGCGCACGATCGGGCGACGTACGCGCCGAAGATCGGAAAGAGTGAAGGCGAGATCACTTTCGAGGAGGGGGCGAGCGTGATTTACGATCGCTTCCGCGCCTTTGATCCGTGGCCCGGCATCACGTTTCGTGACCTGAAGCTGACGGAGATCGAGCGGGTGGAAGTCGCAGCAGGCGCGCCGCGTACCGTCCTGACCATCGACGAACGAGGGGTCGTCCTGGGGACCGGCGATGGCGCGATCCGCATCCTCGAATTGCAACGTCCTGGCAAACCGCGCACGCCAGCGACGGCCCTCGCGCGAGGGCTGGGCTGGAAGGTCGGCGATGTCCTCTGAACGCGCGCACGCCCTCCAGCTTCTGCAGCGCATCGAGAACGAGCGTCTCTATGCGTCGCTGCTGCTCATCGGCGAGTCGGGTTTTGTCCGCACCCTCGTTCTGGGCGTGCTGCGCTGGCGCTCGCGCCTCGACTTCGTCATCGCCGAGCTCGCCCAGCGTCCGGTAAAAAAGCTCGACCCCCCAGTCATCGACGCGCTCCGTTTCGGCCTCTACCAGCTTCTCTACATGGACACGCCGGCCTATGCCGCGGTCTCGGAGACCGTGGACCTCGCACCGAAACGCGCGCGCGGGTTCGTGAACGCGATCCTGCGTCGCGCCTCGCGCGGGAATGTGCCGGAGCCGTTGGACCTCGCGACGCGGACCGCGCATCCGCAGTGGCTGATCGATCGCTGGACGAATTTCTACGGCGCCGAGCGCACCGCGAAGATCGCCTCCGCGAACCAGGAGCTGTCGTATCCGGACGTACTCGCGCTCGGCGATGCGCAACCGCCCGACTCGGAGCGCTCGACGCTGGCACCCGGCGTCTGGAAGCTCCACGGTTCCAGTGCTGAGCTCGATCGCAACGCATTCCATCCGATGGACGAGGGGAGCGCCGTCATTGCGTCCATCGCGCGCGCCTGCGGCGGCGACGTCCTGGACCTCGCCGCGGCTCCCGGAGGGAAGACGATCCACATGGAGCACTACGGCGCCAGCGTCGTCTCGAACGACGTTTCGCTGGCGCGTCTGCGGCCGGTCATCGGACGCACGCATAAGATCGTCGTGAGCGATGGACGGAAAGCGCCGTTCCGCCGGCCATTCGAGGTCGTCCTGCTCGACGCGCCATGCAGCGCGACCGGCACCATCCGCAAGAACCCCGAGCTCAAGTGGCGAATGGGTGAAGCGGATCTCGCCGCGTTCACGAGACTGCAGAGCGAACTGCTCGCGAGCGCGATGAACCTGGCAAAGAACTTCGTCGTGTACTCGACCTGCTCGCTCGAACCCGAAGAGAACGATCGCGTCGTCGAAGGGTACCAGCGGGCGGACATCACACCGTTCGTTCCCGACGGTGCGCAGTCATGGGTGGAGAACGGGGTACTCCGCCTGACTCCGGACTCAGGCGCGGACGGCTTCACGGCCTTCGTGCTGAAAAAGGGAGTCGTTTGACATTTCCTCAGAGCGCGTCCTAAATTGACGGGCACGCTTCGACAGGAGGACACATGCCAGGTAAGGGTGATGTGATCAACGCCATCTCCGAACAGGCCGGGATCTCGAAGAAAGAGGCCGCGGCGGCGTTCGATGCCTTCATCAACTTCATCGCCGAGGCCTGCCAGCGCGGTGAGCGATGCGCGGTGCCCGGTCTGGGCAGCTTCTCGGTGACCGACCGCAAGGCGCGCGAGGGTCGCAATCCCCGTACGAAGGAAACCATCCAGATCCCCGCGTCGAAGAACGTCCGCTTCAAGGCCGGCAAAGACCTGCGCGACGTGCTCAATGTGCCGGTGAAGCGGAAGAAGTAGCTTCGTCTCCCGGGGACGATGTTGTCAGTTGTCAGTTGTCAGTTGTCTGTGCCGAAGCGTGAAAAGCTGCGGACAACAGTCGACCGTCAAATCAGACCAACCAGCAGCGCGTGGTCAGGATGGGCTTGGCCGAAGC
>JANMSA010000326.1:0-15064 GCA_031388865.1 Acidobacteriota bacterium
CCCCCCGCCCGCACTGGTCCCTCGACTCACGCTCGGGATGACAGCCGCGCTGACGCGGCGCGGTGTCGGTGGAGTCTTTCTATGTCGTGCGACACCTTCATCGCGGCGGCGCAATTCTCGAGGTCGCTCCCGTGATGAGCCGCGCTCCGCGCTGGTAGGTGAGATAGGCCCAGGCCCACTGTGTGACGACGAGGAAGCGGTTGCGGAAGCCGATCAGGAAGAAGACGTGGATGAGCAGCCAGGCCATCCATGCGAAGAATCCGCCGAAGTGAAAGCGGCCGAGGTCCGCGACTGCGGCGGCGCGCCCGATCGTAGCCAGTGAGCCCTTGTCGTTGTAGCGGAAGGTCCGCAGCGGCTGCCCCCCGACTGCACGCTCCAGATTGAGCCCTGTGTGCTGCCCTTCCTGGATGGCCGCCGGAGCAACACCCGGCACGAAGGAGCCGTCGAGCTGTTCGACCGCGGCCAGGTCGCCGAGGACGAATACATCAGGATGCCCGGGAATGGTCAGGTCCGGCTCGACCAGCACGCGACCGGCCCGATCGAGCGGGACGCCGAGGGACTGAGCGAGGGGAGAGGCCTGCACGCCGGCGCCCCAGAGGATCGTATGCGTCGCGATGCGGCTGTCACCGAAGATCACTTCGCGATCGTTGATGTCGCTGACCGTCGCGCCAGTGATCACGTCGACGCCGAGCTCGACGAGTTGCAGCCGCGCTTTCTCCGACAGATCTGGCGGATACGGCGGCAGCACACGGTCCCTCCCTTCGAGCAGGACGACCCGGGTGCTCTCCGGACGGATGCGGCGAAAGTCGCGAATCATCGTCTTGCGCGCGATCTCCGCCAGTGCGCCCGCCAGCTCGACACCGGTCGGGCCGGCGCCGATGACGACGAACGTCAGCCACGCGGCCTGCCGCTCCGGATCAGTCTCGCGCTCTGCCGCCTCGAACGCGAGGAGTACGCGCCGGCGGATCTCCAGCGCATCTTCGATGGTCTTGAGGCCGGGTGCGAATCGTTCCCACTCCGGATGCGCAAAGTACGAATGCGTCGCGCCCGTGGCGACGACGAGGTGGTCGTATGTGAGTGTGGCGCCGTCTCGAAGCTGCACCCGCTTGGCGTTCACGTCGATGGACTCCGCTTCGCCGAGGATCACGGAGACGTTCTTCTGGCGGCTGAGGATGTTGCGGATCGGCGCGGCGATGTCGCTCGGATTCAGCCCGGCCGTCGCGACCTGATAGAGGAGTGGCTGGACGAGATGGTAGTTGTGCTGGTCGACGACGGTGACTTCCGCGTCGACGTTCTTCAGCCCGCGTGCGGTGTAGAGACCGGCGAATCCGCCGCCGATGATGACGATGTGAGGCATGGCCTGCGCGCCGGAATCATGAACCAATTTTCGCCAGCTCGGGCTTGCCGACCCAACGACCCCACGACAGGCAGCGCGTGCAGGTGAAGGTGTAGTCGGTAATCCCGGTCTCGCGGTTCGGTCTGGCGTCGATCTCCATGGTGGCCTGGCAGCGATAGCAGAGGATGGCGTCGCCACGCTGCAGGTTCTCGACGAACCCTTCCACCTGCTGATCCTGGAACTCGGTCTGCTTCGGGCGCTGCGGAAGCGCGAAGGTTTCCTTGCGTTCGCAGACCAGTGCGATGTGGTCGGCGAACGTCGTCTGGACAAACGAGCCGGTCAGCTTCGCTCCCGGATGCGTTGGGCATCGCAGCTCTTTTCCAGCCCAGAACGCGCGGGCGAGCTCTCGCTTGGTTTCGACTTCACTGGGCATCGCGCAACATTGTAGTTCTGTTGGCGGTTGGCGGTTGGCAGTCGTCAGTTGTCTGGGCGTCGCAGCGGCGCGGACCGGCCTGCCGGGTTCGTACCGTCGACCATCCTCAGACTTCACCGCCTGGACATCCTCATGCTTCCGCCCGGAGAACCGACATCCGGCAACTGACAACCGAGAACTGACAACCGACAACCTTCAGCCCGCCCGGCCGTTCTCGATGGCTTCGAAGACACGCAGGAAGTTACCGCCGAGAACCTTCTCCACATCTCCTTCGCTCATGCCTCGTTCGAGCAGGCGTGCAGTGAGTGCCGGGAGGCCCGCTGCCGTGGTGAGGCCGTCCGGCAGGGCGGGGACGCCGTCAAAGTCGGTGCCGATGCCCACATGGTCGATGCCTGCCATATCCGCTGCGTGGAAGATGTGATCGGCCACCTGGTCGAGCGTGGCGGTCGGGCAGCCCAGGGTCTGGAACCAGTGCAGGTATCTGTCCCAGTCCGTCCGGTCATCCGGCATCTCCTCGGAGCCGCCGGTCGGATCGCCGCCACCAGGTCTGGGCCGTTTCTGCGCGTGCATGATCACCTCCGCCACCGTGTCGCTGATGAAGGCGGAGAAAAAGTTGATCATGCAGATGCCCCCGTTGCGTCCGAGTGCGCGGAGCATGTCGTCGGTCATGTTGCGAGGGTGGCGGCAGAGGGCGCGGCAGGACGAGTGAGTGGCGACGATGGGAACGCGCGTCGTTTCGATGACGTGCTGGAAAGCGGCGTCGGAGACGTGCGAGATGTCCACGATCATCCCCAGGTCGTTCATCGTGCGGACGACATCGCCGCCGAACGTGGTCAGGCCACCATGGCGTCCCGCGTCGCCGGACGAGTCGCACCAGTTGTTCGTGTTCACGTGCGTGAGCGTCATGTAGCGCGCGCCTTTGTCGTAGAGCTCCCGCAGAATGTCCAGCGAGTCCTCGATGGCGTGGCCGCCTTCGACGCCGATCATCAGCGCGAGCTTCCCATCCCGCTTCGCCGTTCGGATCCCCGCGCTGTCTGGGCAGAACGTGAGTTCGTCGGGAAGGCGGCGGGCCTCTTCGTGGATGATGGCGATCAGTCTCCGCGCAAAGTCGGCTGCTCCGCGGTTGGCGTAGAAGGGTGGCACGTACGCGGCGAAGAAGGACGCCGTGACCCCTCCCTTCTGCAACGTGGTCAGGTCCGCCTGCGCCTCGGGATCGTGCTCGTCGAGGTGCACGCCATGCCGCAGCAGCCGGTAGGGCGTGTCGCAGTGGCCGTCGACGATGATGGCGCGCCGGTGCACGTCACTCGTGGAAGTATTCATCGACTCGATCGAGCTCCCTGGTCATGGCGTTGAGATCATCGAAGACGAACTCCGCCTTCGCCAGCAGGTCTTCAGCAAACCCCCCGCACCGCACCGCCACCACCGGGAGCGCGATGCGATGCGCGGCGAGGATGTCGTACGGCGTGTCTCCCACCGCGAACGTGAACGCGGGATCGCTCTTTACGCGATCCAGCGCCGCCTGGAAGATTTCGGGGGAAGGCTTCGAGAACTGCGCATCTTCTTTCGACGTCGTTCCTTCGAGGAGCTCTTTAACGCCGAGAAGGCCGACATAGTACTCGACCTCGTCCGCGCTCGAGGACGACGCGAAGGCCAGGCGGATCCCGCGCGAGTGAAGAGCGCGGATCGAATCGACGACGCCAGGGAAAGGCTCGACTGAGCTCATGTAGTCCCGCTTCCACAGCTCGCCGCGATACTGCTGCAACTCGTCGCCGAAACGACGCATCTCGCGCGCGTTCAACGTATCTGGAACGAGCAGGTCACCGCCCTTGCCGATCTGATCTCGGATGACGGTCCACTCCACGGTCTTGCCGAAGTAGGCAAACGCCTCGATCCAGCAGCGTGTGTGTTTGTCGTTGGAATCGACGAGAGTCCCGTCGATGTCGAGAAGGATGGCCTGGGTGAAGGGTTTCACGCGAGGGGAGGTAGCAAGAGTCGGTCCGCCCTTCATGCACGGAGGGCGTTTCAGCGCTTCACGGCGACGACGACCGCATGACCTGCGGGCAGGCGCCTCGTGCCGTAGGAACGGCGGATCTGGACGCGAAAGCCGTGCTCCTGGAGGAGCCCGACGACGGCGTCTCGATCGAAAAGGGCGAGCCTGTGAACCTCGTCATCGCGCCGGACGTCGTCGCCCAGCCTGCGGAACGTAAGCACGCGCCGGGTGAGCGTGTTGCCGTCGCTCTCCCTGATGGCGATGACGCTCCAGTCCTCGCCGCCGGAGCGGTGTTCGTCGAATGATGGATACGCGCCGCGCTCTGCGACGTCGAAGAGCAGCACGCCGCCCTTTCGCAACGACCCTGCGCCTCTGGCGACGACAGAGCAGAGCGTGTCGAACGTACCGTAGTTGAAAACCTCTCCCATGGCGATGATCGCGTCGCAAGGCGGGAGGCTGATCGTGGCGAAGGACCCGACTTCGAATCGCGCACCCGGCGCGGTCTCCCGCGCGAGGGCGATCATGGAGGGGGAGGAGTCGTAGCCGAGGACGTCGTAGCCGGCGCGCAGGAGAGCACGCGCAAGGACGCCGGTGCCGCATCCGATCTCGACGACGAGGCCGCCGCTGACGCCGCGCTTGTGCAGAATCTCGACGACGCCCGGCGCGGCGGATTCTGCGAACTCACTGAAGCCGTGGTGATGGATGTAGGCGAGATCATCGCGATAGCTCATGGTGAACCTGTCTGCATGAGGGGTCGCTCCCGTGCAGCGCCCGTTCTCGCAATGACGCACTCACTGCCCAAACGAGAGATCACTTCACAAGTGGTGCGCTTTGAGGAATGTCTCCGGGCGGCTGAACACCTTGGCGATGTTCATGCCGTTGCGCAAGGCCTTGAAGGTCACCTTGCGCGTGGCCAGAGCGGCGCCGAGCTGGAGGTAGGTCTTCAGCCTGCCCTTGTACTGGTAGCGCACGTCGAGCGCGTGTTGCCACAGCGCGGAGTACTCAGCGTAGAACTCGTCGAGGGGAAGCTTCGTTGGCAGGACGGTGTGGACGATGTCGAACATCTCCCACTCGTGGGTATTCACGTTCTTCTTCGCCGTGTCCCACAGATCCGTTCCAGGGAGAGGCGTGAGGATGGAGAAGCCGCTGTTGTACGCGCCCATCGTCTCGATCCAGTCGCGCAGCCGCTTGAAGTCGTCGCGGTCCCAGCCAGGGTCCACGATGAAGTTGGGCGTGAAGCCGACGCCAAGGTCCTTGAGGATGTTGATCGCCTGGACGTTGTGGTCGGCGGTGTTCTTCTTGTTCACAGCTTTCAGGCCTTCGTCCGTCACCGACTCCAGGCCGAGGAAGATGGCCAGATCGCCGCAGCCCTTCCACATCTCGACCAGGTGCGGGAACTTGCAGATGATGTCCGTGCGGGTCTGCACCGTGAAGTACTTGCGGATGCCCGACGCCTTGATCAAGCGGGCCATCTCCTCGCCGCGCTTCACATTCATCCAGAAGATGTCGTCGGTGATGAAGATGTTCGGCGCGGCGATCTGCTCGAGCTCCTTCAGCACGCGGGCAGGAGACTTCTCACGAAACGTCGACTCGTGGAACTTCCACACCGAGCAGAAGTTGCACTTGAACGGGCAGCCACGCGCGGTTTCCATCAGCGCGAGCGGCTTGCGGAAGTTGATGTAGTAGTGATCCGCGTAGTGCTTGATGAGATGCCGCGCTGGCAGCGGATACGTGTCGAGATGGGGACGGGTCGGTGCATGGCCCGTGAAAAACCACTGGTCACCTTCCACGACGTGCAGACCTGCGATCTTTTTCAGGTCGGTGCCTGCAGCGAGCGCGTTGACCATCGGCGGCATCACTTCTTCGCCGTCGCCCGTGGCGACCACGTCGATCGCCGGGTGGCGGAACCAGTCGGGGTCACGCGACGCATCGTGCCCGCCGACGACCACAAACGCCTTTGGGATCTCCCGCCTGATCCGTTCCGCGAGGCGAATGGTGCGGTTGCGCTCCGTCGTGAAGTTGCACTGCAGACCGACCACGTCCGGATCGAACGCGCGACAGTCCGCCAGACCTTTCTCCTCGCCGTCAATGCGCAGGTCGATGACCTTGCACTGATGGCCGTCCTCCTCCAGACACGCCGCAACACAAATGGGTCCCAGCGGCTCGACGAAGGTGAGCATCTCCAGACCGAGGATTCCCCCGACAGGAGGCTTGATGAAGGCGACGCGCATGGATGGAAACCTTAACAGAATCGGGGTCGCGGCGCAGGATCCGGTTCCTGGTTGGTCGCCGCGCTTCGCCGGCGGGTTACTCAGTGCGGGCAACACTCTTTCC
Source organism: Acidobacteriota bacterium (assembly GCA_031388865.1). Taxonomy (GTDB): domain Bacteria; phylum Acidobacteriota; class Thermoanaerobaculia; order Gp7-AA8; family Gp7-AA8; genus QHVT01. Next base: position 6,094 of record JANMSA010000326.1, read on the forward strand.
GGGTAACGCCAGAGCCACCAGCGCGGAGAGCAGCAGCACCGCCGGGAACGCGTACAGCCGCCGGTCGGCGGTGACTGCGCTGCCGGCAAGCGCGGCCACGAGGCCGCTCCCGATGACGCCGCCCGCGTAGCGCATGGTCGACAGAGCGCCTGAGGCGACTCCTGCCTGGGCGGCGGGAATCGCGCTGAGCGCAGAGGCATTGGAAGGGCCGCTGGTCATGCCGATTCCTGCGCCCATGAGCATGACGGATGCGATGAGCTCCCCACGCGCGACGAACAGTGCCGCGCCCAGCGTTGCCAGCAACGCGCCCGTGACCGCAACGCTGCGCGCGCCGATTGCGTCCGAAAGCCGGCCACCCACAGGGGAAGCCAGGACCATCGAGATCGTGAACAGGAGCAGGACCTGACCGGTCGCGGACGGACCGGTGCCACCGCGTGCAAGAAAGAACGGCAGCAGGAAGAGCATCGAGTACATCGCCAGATTCTGCAGCCCCACGATCGCGCTCCCGGCCGCAAACGCCCGGCGCTTGAACAGACGCACATCGAGCACAGGATCGCTCACCCGCAACTCGCGCACGATGAACAAAACCAGTGCGATGAGGGCTCCGGAGGTGAGCAGGACGCTGGTTCGCTCCACCGCTGCCACGAGGAGAATCACGGCGATCCCGAGGAAGGCGCTGCCGAGAAAGTCGAAGCGGTTGTTGAGGACCCGGGTTGCGGATGGGGGACGGCGCACCGGCGGCTCGAGGAGAAAGGAGAGCAACACCACCGGCACATTGACGAGGAACACCGAGTGCCACCCATAGCTCTCCGTGAGCACGCCGCCCAGCACAGGACCGGCCGCCGCCGCGGCGCTCATGATCGCTCCGAAGATTCCGAAGACGCGGCCACGCTTCTCCGGCGGAACGCTGTTGCGCAGCTGGGCGAACACGGTAGGGATGGAGAGAGCGCCGCCGATCGCCATGAGCACGCGCCCGCTGCCCAGTACGAAGAGCGTGGGGGAGAACGCGGCGAGCAGCGCGCCCAGGCCGAACATCGTGCGGCCGAGTGTGAGCACGCGCGAGGTGCCCCAGAGATCCGCAAGCTTCCCGGCCGGACTCTGCGCGACGATGGTGACCACGAGGTAGGCCGTGACCAGCACACGCGTCGCCGTGGCAGCACTCGCGTCGAACGCGCCCGCGATCGACGGCAGCGCGACCGCGATGATCGTGGAGTTGAGCGGCGCGAGCAGGGCGGCCAGCGCCAGTCCGGCGAAGCGACGGGGAGTGAGGGCGGGGCTGTCGCTGGGGATCGGCGCGGCGCGCGTGATCGGCCTCGACTGGAGGAGGTGCAGCTCGTCACCTTCAATCGCCCACTCCAGATCCTGCGGCGCGCCGAAGAACGTCTCGCACTGTGCTGCCAGGCGATGCAGCGACCCTAGCTGCTCGTCGGAAAGCGACAGTCGCGTCATGTCCGCTGGCGGCACGGCCACCTCGCCGTCACGCCGTATGGCGATGTCTTTGTGTCCGGCCGTGCGCTCGAGGATCGCACCGTCAAGGGAGACGCGAAAACGGTCCGGCGTGACCAGACCTGAGACGACCACTTCGCCCAGGCCCCACGCGGACTCGATCACGCGCTCGTTCTCGCCGGTCACCGGATTGCGCGTGAAGAGCACGCCGGCGACGTCTGCGTCGACCATCCTCTGCACCAGGACGGCGATGCGCGGATCGCCATCGATGCCCATCTTCTTCCGATAGGCGAGTGCGCTCTCCGCGTGCGCCGACGCACGGATGCTCCTTACGGCATCCAGGAGCGCCGTCTGGGATGCGACGTTGAGCACCGTCGCATGCTGGCCAGCAAAGCTGGCACCGGCAGAGTCCTCTCCGACCGCCGAAGAGCGCACGGCCACGCGGTCCGCGTTCAAATGGCGGTACGCCGCCAGGATCCATTCGGCATCCTCGGCGGCGACCGTGTCCCACGACACGGCGAAGCCGTCGGGAACCGGCAACCCTGCGGCAATCGCTCTTGCGAGCGACGCCGCCTTCCCTCCGAACGTCTCCTCGGCGAGAGCATCCGCGAGACGGACGATCGTCACGGGAGCAGCTGGACCGTTCCTTTCGCGCCGTCGATGCGCACCTGCATGCCGTCGCGAATGAGCTCTGTGGCGTTGCCGGTGCCAACGACGGCCGGGATGCCGTACTCGCGCGCCACCACGGCTGCGTGCGAAAGCGTTCCGCCGCGATCGGTGACAACGCCGCCGATGAGCGGCAGGAGGGCGTTGTACGCGGGGGACGTCGAGCGCGTGATCAGGATGTCGCCTTTGCGCACTCGAGCCATGTCCTGCGGATCGAGCACGAGTCGCGCGACTCCGCTCACGCAGCCTGGACTGGCCGCAAAGCCATTCACTGTCGTGGAGCCGGATTGCCGGGCCCTCGCGGCGAACATCTCTCCCAGCACCATCCCGACCGCGCGTTGAGCGCGTGCCGCGTCCGGCGGCAGCCACTCTGCGGGTGGCGGCCCGGATGGCGTGCCGCCGATGGTGAGAGGTGCGTCGGCCGTGGTGTGGGAAGTCCGGAACAGGGCGTGTGCCGCAGCTTCGTCAGCGCCCGGGCCGGTACCGCCGGTGAGGAGGGAAACCAGTTCGTCGGGCGTCAGCTCGACAGCATGCTGTGCGTCGTGCAGGCGACCCTGCGCGACGAGGCGGCGTCCGGCCTCGAGGATGGCCCTTCGGGCGATCCCCGCCGACCACATGTCATTGATGTACGTCCGCTCATCGCGGATGCGGTAGGTGAGCCGCGCTTCACCCAGCAGGTCGTCGAACTGGTCGCGATGCTGAGCCGGCACGCGATCCCGCAGGGCGGCTTCGCGTTGCTGCACGTCATTGACCGTCTGCTCGGACTTTCCGACGACAGCCGCGCGGATGGTTTCGACCAGCAGCTGTGGCATCTCGGCGAGCGTGAGGTCGGAGAGATCGTAACCGGTGGCGACGCGCACGCCCGCGACGTCGACGTAGCGGCGCGCCGCGAGTCCGACCGCATCATTGCGCTCAGTCAGTGAGTCGACGATGGCCTGGGCTTCGCTGCTCGCAAGGAGCAGCTGCGCGTCCGGGTGTGCATGGATGGCGCGTGCCAGCGCCTGCAGTTCCTGCGTCGCCCCCTGCGAAACGGGGCTGGAACCGCGGAACAGCGGCAAGCCTTCCGAGGGCTCGACGCCCGTCCACGCTTTCAGATGAACAAGGAAATCGCCCAGCGGGAGCATGGCGGTTGCATTGAGGCTGTGATGGCGCGTGATCGCGCGGGTGAAGGCGTCGAAGCATTGGGTGAGATGGGCGACGAGCTGCCCGGCAGTGAGGGTTGCAAGATCGACGCGTTGCAGTGCCGTGTTTTCCCTGACGATCGCGGGCTTCCATTCCGAGTCCCAGCGCGTGACATCCTCACGCCACCGCTTGGTCGCGAAGACTTCCGCAATGGTCCTGATCCGCGCTTTCATTTCGGGGTGAAGCTTCGTCAGGATCTTGAAGATCAGCTTTGGTGGAGGGCCCTTTGCACCTCTCGGTGCACCGACCCCCCGCGCGCAGAGGTACACGAAGCGGTTCACGACCTTGAACTCGATGAAATCGAGAAGCATCCCGTAGCGCTTCATTGACCATTGAAAACCGGCAGTTGCCGCATCCGGGAAAACCGCTGCTGTCGCTCGGGACAGCGGTCGCGCCATGTGCGTGGCATCGAGCTCCCACACTCCCGGCCCTGGAGGAGCAAAGGTCTGATCGTATTGCATGGCACGGATGATAGCTCCGTCAGCTTGCGGCATGCTTACGAGCAGCTGCGCAGCAGAAGGTTCAGGAGAATCGTCAACGCGATCGAGGCGACGATACTGAAGAGGCATCCAGAGGTGCGGAAGCGAGCGGCCATGTGCCCTCCGGTGCGCAACTCATGCCGGACCACAGTTCTCCGAGCGGTGGCGTGCGCGCGCTGCTACGATTGCCGTCATGGCTCGTTACAAGATGCGGCAGAAGATGATCTCCCTTGGCGAGGACTTCACGATCGAGGACGAATCGGGGAAGGCGGCGTACGAGGTGGATGGAAAGGTGATGACGCTCCGGGAGACCTTCGAGCTGAAGGACCGGGAGGGGAAGGTCGTGGCCACCATCCGCGGCAAGCTGATGTCCATCCGCGCCAAGATGGACATTCTGCGCGATGACGAGGTGGCGGCGACCGTGACCAAGGCGCTGTTCAATCCGCTGGGCGTGAAGTTTCAGGTGGACGTGACCGGCGGCGAGGACCTGCGCCTGGCGGGCACGATCCTCGATCATGAGTACACCCTCCGCCGCGATGACGCGGTCGTCGCGCAGGTGTCCAAGCGGTGGTTCACTTTCACCGACACCTACGGTATCGACATCGCTGCGGGTGAGGACGAGGCGCTCATTCTCGCGATCGCCGTGGCGCTCGACGAGATGGCTCACGATCCCGACGAGGGGCGCGGGTGACTGCGCCAGCGGGGGTGCCATCGTTCCTCTACGGCACGGCGTGGAAAGAGGAAGACACGGAGCGGCTCACCCTCCTTGCGCTGCGAACCGGATTCCGCGGCATCGACACCGCGAATCAACGCAAGCACTACCACGAAGCGGCGGTGGGAGCGGCACTGGCCGCCGCCATTGCGGAAGGGCTGGTGAGGCGCGAGGACGTGTTCCTGCAGACGAAGTTCACGTCGATCGGCGGGCAGGATCACCGGTTGCCGTACGACCCCAAAGCCGACCCTGGAGCGCAGGTCCGGCAATCGTTCGACAGCTCCCTCGAACATCTGCAGGTCCAGAACATCGACTCCTATGTTCTCCACAGCCCCTCGCGAAATCCAGAGGTGTGGAAGGCGATGGAGGAGATCCAGCGGTCCGGCAGGGCGCGCTTTGTCGGGATCAGCAACATCGAGGTCCGGCAGCTGGAAACGCTGTGCGAGACAGCGACGGTGAAGCCGTCGTTCGTGCAGAACCGCTGCTTTGCCAGCACTGGCTGGGACGTTGAGGTGCGCGCATTCTGCCGCGGGAATGGCATCATCTATCAGGGTTTTTCTCTGCTCACCGCAAACGGTAACGAGCTCCGCAGCCCCCCGTTCCGCGCAATCTCCAGGCGCCTCGGCGCCACGAACGCGCAGGTCGTGTTCCGCTTCGCACAGAAGCTGGGGATCCTTCCTCTGACCGGCACGACGAACGAGGCGCACATTCGCGAGGCTCTCGCGTCAGAAGCGATCGAGTTGTCCAGTGAGGACGTGGGCGTCATCGAGCGGATCAGCGGAGCGGTGAGTTGACGGGCGACCTCGCGCCATTTCAGGCAGTCCGCCCAGCGCCGCGCCACATGTAAGTCCCTCTGGTTGCGCATCCGTTGCCGGGAAGACGATACTGTCCGCGGGTTCGGCAGGTCCGCCTATCCAACACGTGGAACAGAAAACGATCGCGCACTACGAGGTAGTCCGGCTCCTCGGCGAGGGGGGGATGGGGCGTGTGTTTCTGGCGCGCGACACGATGCTGGACCGCGATGTCGCAGTGAAGGTTCTCTCCAGCCCCGATCCTCATAGCGAGGACGTGGCGCGCTTCGAGCGCGAGGCCAAGGCGCTGGCCGCGCTGAACCATCCGAACATTCTTTCGATCCATGGCTTTGGCCGGGTGGGCGCTGTTCCCTACTTTGTCATGGAGCTCCTCGACGGCCGGAACGTGCGCGAGCTGCTGAGCGCTGGTCCCATTCCGCCTCGCACGGTCGTCCGTTATGCCATGGAGCTTGTAAACGGTCTGGCGGCGGCGCACGACAAGGGGATCTTTCACCGCGACCTCAAGCCGGAGAACATCTTCGTGACCAACGCCGGGCGAGTGAAGATCGTCGACTTCGGTCTGGCGAACATCCGCGAGCGGGCGTCGTCGAAGACTGCGGTGAAGCTGACGGCACCGGGGTGGGTGGTGGGTACGCTCGGCTACATGGCGCCTGAGCAGGTGCGAGGAGAGCCGGTTGATCAGAGAGCGGATCTCTTCGCGGTTGGCGCTGTGTTGTTCGAGATGCTCACCGGCTGCGCCGCATTCGACGCGGACACGATGATCGGAGCGCTGCATGCGGTTCTGGAACGGGAGCCCGCGCTGTCGCAGCTCGGCGAGATCGGTGTTCCACGCCAGCTCATCGGCGTGGTGGCGCGGTGCCTGGAGAAGACCCTGGCGCACCGCTACCAATCCGCGCGCGAGCTCGGCGCCGAGCTCGCGGCCGTGCAGGCGCAGCTGGAGTGGGGTAGCGGTCCCATTCCCCAGCGTCGTTCCTCGGGGATCATGCCCAACCGGCGCACCTCCGTGGCCGTCCTCCCGTTCAACAACGTCAGCGCGGATACGGACATGGAGTACTTCAGCGACGGCGTCACGGAAGACGTCATCAATGCGCTGACGCAGATCGACGGCCTCTACGTCGCGGCCCGCACTTCCTGCTTCGCGTTCAAAGGGAAGGCGGCGTCGATCTCGGAGATCGGTGCGGCGCTGAAGGTCAAGACCATCCTCGAGGGGAGCGTACGGCGCGCCGGCACACGCCTGCGCATCACTGCGCAGCTCATCGACGTCGCGGATGGCTATCACCTCTGGTCTGAGCGCTACGATCGGGAACTGGACGACATCTTCGCCATCCAGGACGAGATTGCGGTGAGCATCGCCCAGAAGCTGCGCATCACCCTCGCCGACAAACCGGAAGACGAGCCGCTGTTCAAGCCGGCCACGCGCAATGTCGACGCCTACGAGCTCTATCTCAAGGCGCGCTTTTACGTCGAGCAGCGAGGCGAGGGGCTCGTCAAAGGTCTGGAGTTCTTCAATCGAGCCATCGCCGCCGATCCCGTTTACGCGCTCGCGTACGCCGGCAAGGCGGAGACGCTTTGCCTCCTGGCCCTCTATGCGGTCGCCGATTCCCGTCAGGTGCTGCCGGACGCAAAGATTGCGGCGGAGAGATCGCTGGAACTCGATGACGGCCTGGCCGAGACACACAACGCCGTGGCGCTCACCAGTCTGCTTCATGACTGGGACTGGGACCGCGCAGTGCTCGAGTTCGATCGCGCGTTGGAGATCAATCCGCGGTTCGTGGCGTCGCGCTTCTGGAAAGGGATGTTCTGCCTCCTGTACGTCCAGGGGCGGAAGGAAGAAGCGATCCGCGAGACGCTGCGCGCGGTGGAGCTGGATCCGATGGCTACTCTGCCCGCATATGCGCTGGGTCTCGTGTACATTTCCGTAGGCCGGTATGAGGAGGCCGTGGAGTGCGCGAAACGCATCCTCACTGTCGATCCGGGACAGGCGCTGATGCACCGGGTGCTGGGGATCGCCCTCTCGTTCCTAGGGCAGTCCGCGGAGGCCACGGCGGCCCTGGAAAGTGGAGTGGCCCTCTCGTTGCGTCATCCGTTCCTCGTTGCGGAGCTGGGCGTGGTGAGGGCGGCGGCGGGGGACGTCACCGAAGCGATCCAGTTGCGAGACGAGCTGCTCGCCCGCTCGCGTACCACGTACATCTCGCCGCTGGCGCTGGGAGCCATTCCCCTCGCTCTGGGCGACCTGGAGGAGGGCTTCCGCTATTTCAAGATGGCGTACGAGCGCCGGGAACCCAATGTGATCTCGACCTCGATGTGGCCGGCGTACGCCGCACTGCGCGATGACCCCCGCGCGCGTCTCATGTTTCAGGAGATGGGGGTGACATGGCTGGCGTGATCCGGCGTCCTCTGCTCGAGCGCGTAGGAGCGAGTCCGCTCAACTACTGGGCGACGTTCGTCACAGACATCGCGGTGGGTGTGACGTTCGCATGGCTGGGCACGACGAGCTACCGCGGCTCGGGTGCGGGTGCCGCGGTGTTCATCGTGGCGGGCATCATCGCCTGGCCCCTCTTCGAATATTCGCTGCACCGCTGGATTCTGCACGGACGCGTCTCCGCCGCGTTTCGCGGCGACCACGCCCGGCATCATGCCCGTCCGCGCGAGACAGCAGGCACCCCGTGGCTGGCGAGCACGCTCATCGGGATTCTGTTCTGGTCACTTTTCGCGGCAGTCCTGTCCGGCCCTGCAGCCGCGCTCGTGATGTCCGGGTTCTACGCAGGCTACATCTACTTCGTGATCATTCATCGGACGCAGCACTACCATCCGGAGGTTCTCGGGCGGTGGCGGTTCTTCGGCAACCAGATGCGTCTGCACGAACTGCATCATGAACAACCGAACGGGCACTTCGGGATCACTACGTCGATCTGGGATCGCATCTTCGGGACGTTCGGCGCGAGCTCACGATTTTTCCACGACGATGAGGTCGTAGTGGAGCAGCCGCGTCGCTAGGCCCCAGGCGACCAGTTGCGACGAGACGGCCATCTTCAGCCACTCGCGGCGCTCGCCAGGACTCATGCGCATCCGCATGACGGTTCTCAGGATGTGGCCGACGATCTTCTGCGCGCCCGGCCTCGTGTGCGGCGCGATGTCCACGACGGAAATGGTGCGGAAGTGCTTCTCCCACGCCTGACGGGTGCTGGTGCGAGTTCCGAGTCGCTGCAGATCCTCGGTGCGGTGAGTGAGCCAGCGCAGCTTGTTCGAGAGCGTGATGTCGGCGAGCACCAGCCGTCCGCCGGGCCTCAGGACTTCCGCCGCGCGAGCGTAGAAGCGGGGGCGGTCGAAGTAGAACGCGCACTCGATCGCGAAGACGCGATCGACCGACGCACCATCGACGCCCGGCAGCACCTCCGCCTCTCCGTGACAAAACGCCATCTTCCCCGTCATGGACTCGCGTTCGGCGCGGCTGCTTGCGTAAGCCACCTGGCGCGCGGCGATGTTGAAGCCTGTGACCCGTTCGACGGGAAACGTGCGCGTCAGCAGAAAGTCCTGTTCACCGCTTCCGAAGCCGACGTCGACGACCACGTGTCCGGCCTGCAGTTCCGCGGCGCGGAAGACCTCCATGCAGAGCCGTTCCTGACGCTCCTCGAGTGAGTCTCTCCGCGAGACCGTGTAGCCGTAGTTGAGGT
>JANMSA010000341.1:0-6039 GCA_031388865.1 Acidobacteriota bacterium
CCTCTGCGGAGGGGAAAAGGCTCTCGATGTTTGTTCTTCCAGGGGAGCGGGCGACGGGCAATTCGCGCAGCACCTCCCCCTCGAGAGCCTTCTCCCCCGCGCACGGGGGAGAAGGTGCCGAAGGCGGATGAGGGGGCGCCCTCATGCAGACAACAGTCGTGTCATTAGCAGCATGAGTCGAGCGACATGGGCGCGAGGGGCCTCCATGCTCATGACTGTCGCCCCGCCCACACAGGTCCCTCGACTCACGCCCCTGGATGACAGCCGCGCTGCGCGCGCAGTGAGATGTAAATCTGCGCGCGTCGCGCAGAAACTCGCTGTTAGTAGTGAGACAGAGGTCGAGCGCCAAGCCGCTATGAGACTGTCAGACTGTCAGACTGCCTTCAGGTCGAGCCACTCAGCGACACACGGCTGGACACCCTCAGGCAGACGTCGATCCCCCGCTGGATCTCCTCGACCGTGACGTCGGACACCACCACGCACTCCCCCACTCTGCGCGGCAGGACCATCACTCGCGCGGTTCCCGTGTTCTTCTTGTCGTGTTCCGTCGCAGCGAACACCTGAGCGCGGTCGAGCACCGGCAGTGGCGCGGGCCCGAGGGCCAGGATGACTCTTTCAATGCGCGCCGCTTCTTCCGGTCTGAGGATGCCGCGGTCGACAGCGATTGCGTTCGCTCCGATCATTCCCCAGGCTACAGCCTCGCCGTGGGTCATCCCCTCATAGTGAAGCGCGGCCTCGATGCCGTGGGCGATCGTGTGGCCGTAGTTGAGGAGGCGCCGCAGATCGGCTTCCCGCTCGTCCGTCGTCACGATGTCCGCCTTCACCTTGATCGCTCTTCGCACGACCTCCCCCGTGTCAGGAACGCCGTGCTCGAACATCTCGAAGAGGGCTGGATCGGCGATGACACCTCCCTTCAACGCCTCGTACAACCCGCTGAGCCGCTCATGATGCGGTAGCGAATCGAGGACGGCCAGGTCCGACACGATGGCCCGCGGCGGATAGAAGCTGCCGATGAGATTCTTTCCGCGCGGATGGTTGACGGCGAGCTTGCCTCCGATGGAGCTGTCGACCTGCGCGAGGAGCGTGGTCGGAACGTGAACCAGGTCGACGCCGCGCAGAAAGATCGATGCTGCGAATCCGGCCGTGTCGCCGATCATCCCCCCGCCTACGACGACCACCGTGGAATCGCGCCGGGCACCGCGGTCAAGGAGTTGCGTGATGACCTCATTCGCGTTGTCGATGGTCTTATTCGCCTCCCCCTCGGCCATCGTGAGGATTTCCGCAGATGCGAACGACGCGGACACGGTTTCTCCGAACCGTTCGCGGAGCGCCGCCGAGGTGACTACGAACACGCGGCCTCGCGTCGAGACGAGCGACCCGACGCGCGGCAGCAGATCGCGGCCGACGAACACCGGCGTGTCGTGGATTTTCAGGAAGGGTTGCACAGGTACTTGTCTTTGTACTCGACGTAGTGCTTCCACGAATGTTCCAGGTGCGCGAGCTCTTCGTCCTTCAGCGGGCGCACCACGCGCGCAGGCACGCCGAGCACGAGCGTCCGTGGGGGCACCTGCATGCCTTCCGGGACCAGCGCGCCGGCGCCGACCAGCGCACTCTCTCCGATGACCGCCCCATCGAGAACGCGGGAGCCCATGCCGATCAGTGCCCCGCGGTGCACCGTGCATCCGTGCACGATCGCACCATGTCCGATGGTCACGTCCTCCCCGATCACGGTGGCCCAGCCGCTATGCGTGACGTGGATCGTGCAGTTGTCCTGCACGTTCGTGCGCGCGCCGATGCGGATGGCGTTGATGTCCCCACGGATCGTCGTCGCGAACCAGATGGACGTGTCGTCACCGAGCTCCACATCGCCGATGATCGCGGCGTTCTCCGCCACGAACACGCGCTGCCCGAAACGCGGCTCTTTGCCGTCGTAGGAGCGGATGATCATCAGGCGCGCGAGACTATCACTGACTCACGCCCCCGGCGATGATCCGAACCGTGACGTCTTCCCCGAGGACACCGGGTGCGCCCGCGACCCAGCGTCCGCCGGTCACGCCGAAGTCGCGGCGTTTGATCGTGAACGATGTCTCGAACCCGGCGCGCTCCCTGCCGCCGCTCCTGCTGACGCCCAGGAGGCGGACGGGCACGGTGATCCTCCGGGTGACGCCCCGGATGGTGAGGTCCCCGGTGACGTCCGCGACACTCTTGCCGCGGGGAGCGACACGGATGCTGCGGAAGGTCATCTTCGGATGCCGTTTCGCATCGAAAAAGTCCGCGGAACGCAGTGTCGAATCTCGGTCGTCATTCTTCGTGTCTACGCTGGCCACGTTGACGTCGAACGCGACTCGCGACGCAGCGGCCTGTTTCTCGTCAAACACGATGTCGGCCTTGAAGTCGCGGAATGTCCCCTCTTCCTTGATGACACCCCACTTCATGATGGAGAAACCGACGGTGCCATTGACAGGCTCCGCGCGATACAACGTGGCAGCGAGAACGATAGCGAGGAGGCTCATGGCGGTAGAGATACCGTGGCGGCGGGACCGTTAACGACTGGTTGTCGGTGGACAGTAGTCGGTTGTCTGGGAGTCTTGAATCGAACGATGAACGCGGAACGATGAACACCGCACGCCCGGCTTCGATTCAACCGTCCAGACACGCGAAGCGTTCATCGTTCATCGTTCAGAGTGCGTCGCGCCACTGCAGCCACCACTTCTTGGCGCCGCCAAGACCGAGGGATTTGCGCCAGGAGTTGAGCATGTTCTGGTCGTGGGCGAGGACGCCGTCGCGCGTCACTGTTCGGGGCGGAGGCGCGAGCCTGGCCAGCGCGTCGAAGAGCACGCCGCGATCGGAGCGCGGCGCCTGCTCCAAAAGATGAAGGAGCGTCATCGCATCGCGGGGGCGGGCGGCCTCGAGGATCGGCGTCAACGCGCCGTCCTGAAAGTCATACGCACGCAGCGCCGCACGGAAAGCGGGCGTGGCGTCGGCGTAGAAGGGACTGCCGGGATTGTCGTCGCGCAGCTCGGTGATGGCCCCGCTGGGAATCAGCGCGGAGCGGTCTTCCCCATCGAAGTCCACCCATCCCGAGGTGACGTGCACCTGGCCGGCATTGGCGCCGTACTCGAGGGTGAACGCGCATCCGATGTCACTGGCCAGTCCCGCGGGCGTGTTGACCGAGAAGGTGAAGGGCGGTGCCCAGACCCGCGCGGAGATCTTTCCCTCATCCAGCCGCAGGCGATGGCGTCCGGCGCGGGTGGTGACCAGCGTGACGCGCGAGTTCGGCTCGACGTCCAGCTCGCCGACCCTCGCGATCTGCACGATCGCGCGAGACTCTCCGTCCGTGCGAAGCTCCTGACCCACCCCCAGACGGGAATCCTTCACCACAGGCCGGCCATCGAGTGTGGGAGTGCCGGTGACCCTCGCCACCGGCCAGGCCTCGCCCGCTGGCCAGAGGAACCGCAGAGCGAGCACGCTCCCTGCGACAACGATCAACGCCGCGGCCGCGACGAGCCCCCGCCATGGACGCCGCGAGCGCAGCGGCGCCTCGTGGCGATACCGTCCAAGCAGAGACTCGAGCCGCTGCAACTCCGGATCGGGCTGGCCGCTCCTGTCCCACAGATAGTCGTCGCTCACCCGCTCCCCTTTTCCAGCGCCTCGCGCAGAAGTCTCATTCCGCGATGCAGGTTGACGCGCACGGAGTCGGGCGTCAGTCCCGTGCGCGCCGCGATCTCCGGCCCGGTCATCCCTTCGACGAGCCGCATCAGCAGCGTCTCCCGATACGCTTCCGACAGCGTCCGGATGGCGGCCAGCGCGCGTCTCGATTCGTGCTCCTCTTCTTGAGTGGATTGCATCGCCAGCTCCGGCATCTCGACCACTTCCACGACTCCCCGATGCCACCCGTTGGCACTGTTCCGGGCGATCGCCGCCAGCCAGCCGCCGAACGCATGCTCATCGCGAAGATCGTGCAGTTTCCGCAGCGCCGTCACGAACACATCCTGCACCAGGTCGTCCGCCTCACCGGGTGGCACCCGGGCAAGCACGATGGCGTGTACCATCCTGTTGTAGCGCGTGTACAGCCTCCCGAAGGCGGAACGATCGCCGTCACGTGACGCGCGCACGAGCCCGTCTTCCATGGCGTCGATCATGTGCTGTTTCGAGAGATGCTCAGGAAGCGGAAACGTTAACCCGACATCTGTGAGAATGCCGGAGAGCGACCGGTCTGCTTCGTGTCGCACGGCGATTTCGCTTCTCAGCATAGTGTCAACGATGCTCTCGACGCGCAATCGCCACGGGCCTCGCATCCAGGCCATTCTCCGCCGCCTGGCGATGAACCTCCGGGAGGGATGCGGGTCAACGCAGATTCACACCCCAGAGCGTTCGTTTCCGTGTGAAGACACGCACGGAGCGGTCGTGTTCCCCGGAGATCAGGAGTCGCCCGTCGGGAGAGAAGGCGATCGAATACACCGGCGACGCATGCGTGCCGATCCGTGTGCGCAGCTTGCGTCGCTGCACGTCCCATAGCGCGATCATCTTGTCGTCGCCAGCGGAGGCAACGGTCGCACCGTCAGGCGAGAAGGCAACGGATTTCACGCGTGCCGCGTGCCGGCCGATGACGGCGATCTCGCGCAGCGGGTTGACTGACCAGAGCCGCACCGCTCCCTCATCCTCACCGGTGACGAGCCGTTTGCCGTCCCTGGAGAAACTGATGGTGATGAGATGCGTGCTCGCCGCCTCCCGCGTTTCCAGAAGGCGTCCTCTCGCGTCGAACAACGCGACCCGTCCGCCCGTGGTGGCGCTCGCGAGGCGTCGTCCGTCCCGCGAGAAGGCTGAGCCGTAGATCTGCCGCAGGCGTGCGGAGTGCTTGTAGTAGAAATCGGCCAGTACGCGTCCATCCGCGCTGGAGAAGAGCGCGGTCGACGTGGCCAGGGTGTGCCCGTCGGGCGACCAGGCCACCGTGTAACTCGGGATCGGCTCAGGCCGTAGAATGATCAGGCCAGCCCGGCGCCTGGCGAGATCCCAGAGGATGAGCACGCCGTCGTGATCCACAGACGCGAGCTTTCTCCCGTCATCGGAGAACGCGATCGCAGTCACCCGCGTCTCATGTCCGGCGAAGACTGCTTCCTTCCGTCCTCGCAGGTCCCATAGCGTGACGGTCCGGTCCTCGCCCGCCGACGCCAGGCGACGGCCATCGGGGGCGAAGGCAACAGCCCGCACCGCGCCAGCGTGTTCATTGAGGTTCGCGACGAGCGCATGCTCGGCGACATCCCAAACCAGCACCGCGCCGTCGCCGTGGGTCGAGACCAGCCATCGTCCATCCGGTGAAAACGACACACTCCAGACGATCGCGGCGTGCCCGAAGCGAGCCACCTTCTGCTGGGTCTTCGCATCCCACAAAAGAATGTCTTCCGCGGCGGAAGCGATCAAAGTTCCGTCGGGGGAGAAGGTGATGCAACGCCCGTGGTCCTGATGCGCACGATGGCGCGCGACCCGCTCGGTCCGGCGCAGATCGCCCGGGTCGGGGAGGCGATGGAACGCGACGTAGCCACGGGCGTCCACCGAGGCAAATCCGGTCGCATCGGGCGACAAAGCAGCCCAGTTGGCGAACATCTCCGGATCGCTGCTCAGCTCTGCCCCCGTATCCATGTCGTAGACGATCCAGGGAGACGACGCCACGAACTGGCGCCGGCGCGGCGAGAACACGTAAGTGCCGTGGCTCGTGCCGTGACCCGCCGCGCTGCGTTTCTTCCACGTCCGCGTCTCCCAGAGGGCGTCTCTCCCATCTGCAGAAGCGGACGCGAGCAGCGTCGCGTCCGGGGAGATGGAGAAGGCGGTGATCTCTCCCCGATGTTCGCGCAGGACGCGCATCGGTCGTCGCGCTTTCGCGTCCCAGATGATGATGGTGCCATCCACGCCTCCGGTCGCGAACCACCGTCCGTCTGGCGAGTAGGCCACCCTGTGCGCTCTGTGCGCGAGGGTCGCCAGCCGTTCGCGCCGCGCGAAATCCCACACCATCACCTGGCCGTCCTCGCCGCACGTGAGCAG
>JANMSA010000441.1:0-5224 GCA_031388865.1 Acidobacteriota bacterium
GGCGCGGTTTATTTTATCTATGACACAATGTTCTTTCACCCCGCGGTTGTGTCTTGGTTTTGGGGGGGGTGGGGCTACAAGAATGAGCTCTTGTGGCCCCACCCACCCTGGACCCTCGACTCGACGCTCGGGATGACAGACCTTTGTGTCATCGATCACTTCACCGGCGCCTCGGTTGAGTACCGCGAAGTTCGCCAGCTCGAAGATGCGATCGATCGACTTCCACTCGGTCAGCTTCTCCAGATTGTCGTCGCCGATGATCCAGTCGAAGGTGGCCTCCGGATACTGAGCCCGCAGTGCCGACAGCGTGTCGACGCTGTAGGAGATGTTGCCGCGCTCGAGCTCCATCGGCAAAGCGATGAAGCCGTCATGGCTGAGCGTAGCGAGAGCTGTCATGGCGAATCGATGATGAGCGGGTGCGGCTTCGTGGCCCCTCTTGAAAGGCTGCACGTACGCAGGGATGTAAAGAACGCGATCCCACTGCATGGCCGCGCGCGCGGCAAGAATCGGATCGAGGTGGCCACGGTGAAATGGATCGAACGTGCCGCCACAGATGCCGATATTCATCGCTCCACGTCATGCCCGGCGAGCGGAAGGATGGCCTCGGGATCGGGAGCTCCTTCACGGTCTCTGCTGCTCAGGATGCGCGGGTTCTCACGAACGAACCGCGCGAGCATGCGCACCAGCTCCCGGACGCCGTCGCCGACGACCGCCGAGATGGAGTGATAGCGGTAGCCGTGCTTCTCCGCATACGCCCGCACTTTCTCCGAGTTGCCCGGAACCTCGGAATCGAGCTTCGATCCGATCACGATGCGAGGCTTGGTGGCCAGCTTCTGCGAGTAGAGCTCGAGCTCCCGGGCGATGACTTCCGCATCCTCGTCCGGGGTCTCGTTCACGGAGAGATCGACCAGGTGCACGAGCACTGAGCACCGCTCGACGTGGCGCAGAAACTGGTCGCCGAGGCCATGGCCTTCGTGCGCGCCTTCAATGAGACCGGGGATGTCGGCAACGACGAACGTCTGATCGTCGTCTGCTTTCACCACGCCCAGGTTGGGCACGAGCGTCGTGAACGGATAGTCGGCGATCTTCGGCTTCGCGGCGCTGATGACGGAGATGAGCGTGGACTTGCCGGCGTTCGGCAAGCCGATCAGGCCGACGTCCGCGATGAGCTTGAGCTCGATGAAGAGCTCGTGCTCTTCACCGACCATGCCGTCCAGTGCGAAACGCGGTGCCTGACGGGTCGCGTTGGCGAAGTGCTGGTTTCCCCACCCGCCACGGCCACCCTTCGCCACGAGCACCCGCTCGCCGTCGTGCGAGAGGTCCGCGATGATCTCCCCTGTAGCCTTGTTCCGGATCACCGAGCCGATGGGGAGCTGGATGGTGGCGTCCTCGCCGTGAGTGCCGGCGCAGTTCGAGCCCATTCCATGCTGTCCGCGACCCCCCTTCCACTCGCGCTGGAACTGGAGGTGGTAGAGCGTGTTCAGGCGCTGGGAGGCCTCGATCCAGACGGAGCCGCCCACGCCCCCGTCGCCGCCGGAAGGTCCGCCTTTGGGGACAAACTTCTCCCGCCGGAACGCAACGCAGCCGTGTCCGCCGTCGCCGGCTTTGACCCGGATCGTTGCGTGATCGATGAACATCAGTTCCTCTTCAGTGCCAGTGATGTACCAGAAAAAGCAAACGCGGCAGCCCGGAGGAGCTGCCGCGCGCGGAATGACCGGACGACGGGAGTTACACGGCGGGCGAAACGCTGATGAAGCGTCCGCGCTCGCCCTTGTCGTGGAACTGCACGATGCCGTCGATCTTGGCGAAGAGCGTGTGGTCGCGACCGAGGCCGACGTTGACGCCAGGCTGGAATCTGGTGCCGCGCTGGCGAACGAGAATCGATCCCCCGGTCACGAACTGACCGGCGAAGCGCTTGACGCCCAGCATCTTCGGCTGTGAATCGCGACCGTTGCGCGAAGAACCCTGTCCTTTTTTGTGAGCCATGGATGACCTCTCTAGAGCTTGATGCTGTCGATGCGCAGCTCGACGACATCCTGACGATGTCCGTGCGTGCGCTTCGTGTGGTGCTTGCGGCGTTTCTTCTTGAAGACGATGATCTTCTCGCCGCGCGTCTCGCGCACGACGGTGGCCAGGACGGACGCGCCCTTGACGTGCGGGCTGCCGACCTGCGGATTGTCCCCGCCGACCATCAACACTTCGCCGAACGTGACCTTGTCCTCTTTCGCACTGCCGAGGACGTCACGCTCCACCTGAAGGCGATCGCCCTCGGCTACACGGTACTGCTTTCCACCGGACTGGATGATGGCGTACAAAACGACCTCCGAAGATTGGTCCGTTCTCCCGGCGCAGGCAACAAGCCAGGGAAAGACGGGATTCTCGCAAACGGCAGAGGTGGATGGTCTATTCCGCTCTATTTCTTCGCGCCCGGTGATTGGGTCGCCGCCGCCACGAGTGCCTGCATGGCGTACGCATCTTCCTGCCGCTGCAGTACGTACTCGCCGATGCCGGGCTGGGAGACGAAGCGGAAGGTGATGCTCGGCTTCCCCAGACGAACGGAGAGCTGTTCGCGGTGGTAAACCCACTGCTCGATCGTCCCATTCACCATCGTCCCGCCCTGGATCTGATCGGGGAGCTGGATGTTGTCCCGGTTGCCGATGGGCCTGCGGACGACGAGAAAGGGCTCGCCCAGGAGGATGAACACCCGGCCGCGGTCGTCGGCGGCGCCGGTGGCTTCCCGCGTCCTGAAGGTCTTCTCGGCGAACACCACTCTTCGATCGAAGGTCTCGTGGAACTCGTTCTCCTGGCTGTCCGGCGAGGGGTCGCGTTTCTTCCAGAACCCATCCAGAAACCGCTGGCGATCGGGGGTACTGACAAGAGACCGCCACTCGCGCTTCTCCGCGGGCGCCGCCAGGACATCGATCGCCGCCATCTGCCGCAAGCCTGCATCTACCTTCTCACCCGCAGCCACCGCGCTGGTGAACGACGCGTAACCCGGATAGACACTGGCGAAGTTGTTCTGCACTTCGGCTGCGCCCGGACGGGCCGCGACCTGCTTGAAAAGCCTAACGAACCGCGCGTCGTACTTCGCAGCATCGATCGTGCGCTTATCCGGTGCAAGCGTCAGGTACTCATTCAGATGCGCGGTCGCCTTCGCGTCCTGCTTCAACGCGGACTGCGCGACGGCCGCGTAGAAGTGCAGCGCAGTCTTCGCCCGCGTGCGAGTCGCGGCGTCGTTCATGGCGTCGGCCATCGGCAGAGCGTCCTCGAGGAGCGTCGCCGCGTCGGCGTACCGTCCGCCGGCCATGTGCCGGCGCGCTTCCGCCAGAGCATCCGCCGGATCGATCGCAGCGTGGAGGGAAACAGACAGAGCGAAAACAGCGACGAGGAGCAGCGTGACGCGCTTGCGCATGATGGGGTTCTCCGTGAGCCGGTCCATTGTCGCTCAAAAACCCAAAAAAAAAGGGTGGGCCGAAGCCCACCCTTTTCCGTCGATGCGTTGACGACTAGAAGATGAAGCGCACTCCGAGGCGAATCTGACGACGCGCCTGGTACTGCGAGGTCTGACCAAACAGAGGGTCAGAGTTGATCGTGCCGTCAGCCCGTTTCGGGCGGTTGGCCTGGACGTCGAAACCCTTGAAGAAATTCGCGTCCGAAACCCTGGTGTCGAGGTTGTCCTGCAGCTGGTAAACCGCGGTCTCGGTGTCCGAATCGAGAAGGTTCAGAACGTTCGCGCTGACTTCAAAACCGTAGCGGCTGAGGAAGTTGAAGCGATGCGCGACGTACAGATCCGTCTGGGCGAGCGTCGGGGTACGACCGAGATCGCCACGGCCGTTCGGGAAGAACTCGGCGCCGTGAACGAGCTGCTGGGTGGAAACCGGCGTGCCGCTGGCAACGTACTGGTTCAGGCCAAGGGTGGTGCCGAAGGGAAGCTGATAGTTGACCTGCGCCTTGAACTGATGCGGACGATCCGTGGCCAGAGGGCCGACGACGGCTTCGCGGCTACCCGAAGCGTCAAACAGGGTGAAGATGTTGTCGCCCCAACGGGAGACGTTCGGGTCGGTACGACCGGTGCCGAACTGACCTTCGTCGGAAGCGGCCAGACCGGAGTAGTTGCCCTCCAGGCGGCTCCAGAGGTAGGTGGCATGGATGCCCCAGCGGTTCTGGAAGCGGCGCGTGAGCTCGAGCTCGAGGCCGTCATAGTCGCGAACGGCCTTCGGGAAGGCCGGGATCTCGGCGGTTCCGACGGCCGACAGGCCGAAGCCGGGGTTGCCAATGGTGTAGGTCTCGGACAGCGAACCGTCCGCGTTGACGACGAGCGTGCCGAGGTCCTCGATGGCCTTGAGCAGCTCTTTGTGAACGTAGCGGACGCCGACCGCGATGCTGCTGGTCAGCTCATGCTGCATGCCGAGCGAGTACTCCTGAGAGGTCATCGGCTCGAGGTCCGGATCGATGTTCTCGGTGGACGGGTGCCGAAGATCGATGGAGTTGATGTAGGAGAGGTTCGGGCCGCAGTTCGGAATCTGACCGGGGTTGTTGCCCACGTTGGTGCAGTTGATGTTCTGCCAGTCGAGCGTGTTGAGACGGAAGCCGTGCCAGATCCACTTCTCGCCGCCGAACGAGCCGCGTGCGAGCTCGAGCTTGGTCTGATCGTAGAACTTGCCGTAGCTGCCGTAGGCCTTGGTGCGGGCATTGCCAAAGACGTCGTAGGCAAAGCCGAGGCGCGGGGCGATCTTGTCCGCAAACTTCAGGTTGATCGCATACTCCTCGCCGACACCGTCGTAGTCAGGGATCTTCTCGTTCTCAGCACGGACGCCGAGGTTGAGCGTGAGGCGGTTGTTCATGGTGTTCCATGAATCCTGAACGAAGAACGCCTGGTTCTGGCTCTCGACGGCGCCAGTCGTCTGGATGACGTAAACGCCGACTGCGCCGAAGGTGCCGCGCTCGGTGGTGAAGAAGCGGTCGCCCTGGTTCCAGTGGAAGGAGTAGTTGGGCGCCTGGTGGCCGTCGACGACGTCGTTGGTGACGGTCTCACCCTGGAAGCCGGCCTTGAAGGAGTGGCTGCCGAAGAGCGTCGGGAAGAATGAACCCTCGAGGGCGTAGTTCTGACGCTCGAAGTCGTCGAACTGCGTGGCCGAGTTCGTGGGGATGTTTCTGAAGCCCTGCGGACGGACGTCGGCCGGGTTCACACCGGGGAAGGCGCCGTTGGCACCAACCCGTGGGG
>JANMSA010001100.1:0-3250 GCA_031388865.1 Acidobacteriota bacterium
CGCCGGAGGCGAGATCCTCAGCCGCCCCCCTACCAGTATACCTATATGGGTATCGCGTCCCGGCTCTCCCCAGCCAGGGTGCGGGCGCTCTTCGGAGTCCATGGAGGATCGTCGACGCGCTGTCCCCATCGTCGTGGATGGCCTTCAGGCGAAGCGGGATGTTCTTAGGGGTCTCATGGCTCTCGAGATTCGAGGGCCAGCAGCGCGATTCTGAGGAGCCGGACCTTGTCCTGGACCAGGTCCCAAAGGATCTCTTGGTCCATCCCGAAGTAGCTGTGAATGAGGACGTTTCGCAGGGCGATCAACTTACGCCATTCGATCTCGGGTGCCCGGGCACGGACCTCCTCGGGCAGTTGTCTGGCTGCCTCGCCAACAACTCGAGATTGCGCACCGTGGCGTCGAACACCATGCCGCGCTGGTCGAAGGCCTCGCGGCTCACGCCTTCCGTGTACGTGAGGATACGGTCGCAGCAGGCCACCATGTCGCGCACGTAGATCGTCCACTCACGCGACATGGATCGCTTCGCGTTCGACGCGTGCACGAAGTTCAGCGCGGAGACCGCCCCGGGTGACAAGATCCACGGGCCGCCCGATCAGCTCTTCGAGGAAGAACTTCAGATCAAAGTAGCGGTCGAAGCCGGGCGCGGTCTCGAACTCGACAAGCAGATCGACATCGCTCGTCTCAGACAGGGCGTCGCGCGCGGCCGACCCGAAGATCGCCAGGGATTTCACGGCGTATCGGCGCTTCAGGGTCTCCTGCTGCCCGCCCAACAGCGCCAGCAGTTCGGTCTTGCTCATCCCGCCCCCTCCTGTGCTCTCATCGTCAAACAGCGCCTCTTCGCAGCGCGACAGGACTTCCTTCGGAATCTTTCCTCACCCCTCAGATCGGCGGGCCGGCCAGAACGTGACTGCAGGTCGTCCCCTCGTCGTTCGGCGAACGCAACAGCGACGATGGAGTGGAGCGGGAGGTCGATCCGGGTAGAGTCGGGGTGTGCAGGCGCCAACCCGCTAATTATATCGCTGTCTCCGACGGGCCTCGAGCGAGAACCCTTCCCTCCAAGACCGGTGCGTCCGTGTCTGTGGGGGCCAGCCGAACGATCCGTCATGCCCTCTGCCGGGGAACGTCTGGAATGCCCAGGTCTGCACGCAGCCTGGCGGGCACGGCATCCGGAAGCCTCCATTGCACGGTGATCGGCTTCTCTCCGCGCCACCCCGTGAACTCGACGTCCCCGCAGTACACGAATGGGGCGGCGCCGCCGCCGGCGCGCTTCTTCTGGGACCGCACGAACAGGTGGACGGCGATGCCGCGCGCCGCGTGGTTCTGGATGTCCTGGCCGTCCGCGCTCGCCTGAGCGTCGAGAACCCACCGGTTTGCGCCTGCGCGCGATCGAGATACTCGGTCATCGCAGTATCACCAGGCGCGGACCGCGTTCCCGAGCGTCAGCGCGGGCGGCCGCCTTTCTTGCGCCTGGCTGCCGGAAGTGCGTTCACCTTCTTGATAGCCGCGTCGAAATCGGTGTCCACCGGGTGGGGCTGGGCGGCGACGATGGCCCGAAAGGTGGCGAATTCGTTCTCCGCCTTCAACTGCGCGACCTCGTGGCTCATCGTCCCGGCATGACGCAGTACGTCGCGATCGGACAGGCGCAGGAAGTCGTCGAGTTTCGCGATCCAGTCCGACATATGCATCGACTTGCGGCCACGGGCCTGCAACTCGGCGAACTCCAGGTAGGCAGTCACGATGCGGTTGAGTGCGTCCAGCTCATCGGGTTGCAGGTAGTTCTTGGCGATGCCGACGTCTTGCTTTCGCACCCCGCCGCCGGGCCGCACGTGGGTCAGTCCCATGAACGGCTTCGTCGCGTCGGCGCGCGTGTGGACGATCTCCGCCGCGGTATGTCCGTGCGCGGCCCAATGCACCTTGTTCTGGACCGTCGCGAAGAACGCCTGCGACGCTGCTGCCGCAGGGTCGTAGTCGATGCTGGTGGCGTAGATGTCGAGCACTTTGCGCCAGAACACCCGCTCGGAGGAGCGGATGTCGCGGATACGGGCCAGCAGCTGCTCGAAATAGTCCTCCTGGCCAGGCCCTGGGGGACTCTTGAGCCGCTCGTCGTCCATCGCGAAGCCGGTCACCAGGTAATCCCGGAGCCTGGCTGTCGCCCACTGCCGGAATGTGGTGCCACGGTGGCTGCGGACCCTGTAGCCGACGGCCAGAATCGCGTCGAGGTTGTAGTGCCGGAGGGTCCGCTCGACCTTGCGCCCGCCCTCCTGGCGAACTTGTAAGCAGGACTTACAAGTTGCCTCCTCTGACAGTTCCCCCTCGTCGTAGATCGCCTTCACGTGCAGCGTGATGTTCTGAGGGGTCGTCCGGAACAGCTCGGCCAGTTGGGCCTGCGTCAGCCAGACCGTGCCCCCGTCGAGCCGCACCTCGATTCGGGTCGTTCGGTCGTCTGCCTGATAGAGGATCAGGCCTGACGGCGAGGGATTGTCCGGGACCTCGGCCACTTAGAGAATCCGCACGTTCAGCATCCGGAGACCATGGCATCGTCGGAGGCCGAAATCAACATGGCAGATTCTGTATTCGTGTAATCCACATCGTCCGGCACTCCGAAGTAGTGGAACGGCGCGAGCAGGTCCTTGCGCACGCCGTCCACCAGATCGCAGCGATAGACGAGATTCTGCTGGCACAGCGCGAGCAGGACTCGTCTCCACGACGTTGCAGAGACGGTTGGTATACAGCGCTTTCACGACACGCCTCCCTCGAACAGAACCAACGCTGGTGACTTTACGTGGCCATCAGGTCGAGTCAAGCACGGGGCCGGTGACCGCACGAACAGATGGACGGCGATGCCGCGTGCCGCGTGGTTCTGGAAGTCCGTGAGTCGTTCTCACTGTGCTCCCGACGCCAGTTGTTTCTCGAAGAAGCGCGGGATCTCCTGCGAGATTGTGGAGTCGCCGACTCCACTATTCGGTTTCCACCAATCAGGCCCGGGGCCGCGGCGCCGAGCTGGGGTACTGATTGTGAAGGCAGCGCCTACACAATCTGCGCAGGGTACGTCAGATAGAGCTGCCGGTTGCGGTGACAGTTCGTGCCCGACCTATAGATCTTCGGGAAAACTCTGCGCTCCATGATGGACCGTGAGCACGTGGATTTCCGAATCGCTGACGATCCGATAGACGATCCGGTAAGGCGCCCGAACGACTTCTCGTACAGATGGATTCGTGAACTCCGGAACGGCGCGACCTGACTGCGGAAA
>JANMSA010000448.1:0-3755 GCA_031388865.1 Acidobacteriota bacterium
GGTGAGTCGGTGAGACGTTGCCTCTGCCCCTCGAAGACTCGAAGACTTGAAGACTCGAAGACTCGAAGACTCGAAGACTCGAAGACTCGTAGACTCGAAGACTCGAAGACTCGAAGACTCGAAGACTCGAAGACTTGTTACTCATCCAGCACCGCAATCGTCGCCCCATCCCCGCCTTCGTTCTCGGCTCCGGGGCGCCACGACTTCACGGCAGGGTGGCGCCGGAGATGTTCGCGGATCGCCTTGCGCAGCGTGCCGGTGCCGAAGCCATGGATGATGCGCACAGCGTCCTTTCCTTCGAGCAGGGCGCGGTCGAGAAACTTGTCGGACTCCTCCAGAGCATCGTCAACACGTTGACCAATCAGGTTGAGCTCCGCGGAGATGACAGGGCCGAGGTCCGAGGGCCGAGGGCCGGGGAGAGAAGCGGCACCGGCGCGGTGGCCGCTGTTCCCTGCCCCTCGGCCCTCGGCCCTCGTTCTCTCGGCCCTGTCCCCAACGGGCACCAGGTCCCGTGTCTCCACGGTCATCTTCCGGCCATTCACGTTCAATACGGCCCTCTTTCCGTCGATGGAGACTATCTGGCCGGAGACCTTGAACGTGCGGTGTTCCGCTTTGTCGCCGACGTGCACGTCGCGTTGCTCGGCGGGGATGAACTCCACCGCTTTCTCGACCGGCTTGGTGACGGTCCGGATGATCTCATTCGCGTTCACGGAGGCGCGAGTGGTGCGGTCCATATCACGCAGGTTTTTGATCTCGGCCGCGAGCTGCCGGGTCACGTCGTCGCGGAGCCGTTCCAGCTCTTCACGGTAAGTACTCCCGAGGCGGGTGCGCTCTTTCTCCAGGGCGGCGGCCTGTTCCTGCATGGCCTTCCGATCGCCTTCGAGGTCCTTGCGCAGCGCCGCCAGGTCGTCCTGCTGCGTCACGATCTCCGACATCCGCTTCTGCAGCGTCGCCAGCAGGTGATCGGTCTCGCCGTAACGTTCGCCGAGGCGTTCGCGGGCGGAGGCGATGATCGCGGGCGGGAGGCCGATCATGTGAGCGACGTCGATCGCGCGCGACCGGCCGGGGATGCCGCTGATGATGCGGTACGTCGGTTGGAGCGTTCCCGCGTCGAACTCCATCGATGCGTTGAGGATGCGGTTGTCGTTGACTGCAAAACTCTTCAGCGCCGACAGGTGAGTGGTGACGATCACCAACGCGCCGACTTCGAGCAGGTGCTCGATGATCGACGCGGCCAGCGCCGCGCCTTCTTCCGGATCCGTACCCGATCCCAGCTCGTCGAGCAGCACGAGCGAGTTGCGAGTGGCCCGCGCCAGGATGCGCTTGAGCCGCGTCAGATACGCGGAGAACGTCGACAGGTGCTCGAGCACGCTCTGGTCGTCGCCGATGAGTACGTGCAGCGCGTCCACATTGGGCAGAACCGTACCCTCGGCGGCGGGGACCGGCAGGCCGCTCATCCCCATTGCCACCAACAGCCCGGCGGTCTTCAGAGCGACCGTCTTGCCGCCGGCGTTGGGACCGGAGATGACCAGCGCCGAGGCGGTGCCATCGAGGTCGATCGTGATCGGGATGACCGTATTGCTACTCGGATCTTCTCCAAACGCCTCCTGTCGCGCTTCCGCAAGCCGTTCGTCCAGGAGCGGATGCCGTCCCTCGACGATGTGCAGCTCGCGTTCGCGGGAGAACGTGGGGCGCGAGCCGCGGACCGTGTCGTGAAAAACGCCACACGCCTGAAGCGCATCCAGCTCGCCGGCCACACGCACGGCCTCGCGGACAGCTTCCTCCGCGTCGAACAGGGTCTGGGAGATGAAGCGCGTGATGCGGGCGATCTCCTCACGCTCCTGGATCAGGAGGTCGGCGAGGTCGTTGTTCAACTCGATGGCGGCCATCGGCTCGATGAAGAACGAAGCGCCCGATCCCGAACGTTCGTGAAGGATGCCGGTGACCGCGTTGCGGTGATCGCTGCGCACGGGGATGCAGTATCGGTCCCCGCGCATGACGATCAGAGGCTCCTGGATTGCTTCCTCGTTGCGATTCATGATGTCGCTCAGCGTGCGCTGGATCGCGGCGCGCTTTCCCTGCATGCGTGCACGGATGGAACGCAGCTCCGGCGACGCTTCCTCGCGCAGTTTGCCTTCGCGGGTGAAGTATTTGCTGGTCTTCGTCAGGAGCTCGGCCAGGTCGGGGATGTGAGCGGCGATGGTTCGCAAGCGTGGATAGGTATCCGTGCGGACCAGCGATTCGCGAATGGCCTGCGTGGCCCGGGCTGCGCGAACGATCAACCACGACTCCTCGATCTCGAGCACGGTCTCCCGGCGGAAGAGGGGAGCGACATCCGCAAGCCCCGCCAGAGGAAGCAGCCCCTCGGTGTGGAAGTAGCGGACCATCTCGCCGAGGTCGGCCTGGGCGCCTTCGCAGGCTTCGAGCGTTGGAAGCGGCGCTCGACGCGTAACGGCATCTTTCCCGGGCGTACTCTTGGCTTCCATGGCGACGAGGGCCAGGACGCGGTCGAACTCGAGGGTGACGAGGGCTTCGGCAGGTTTCAACGGGAGTACGCTCTCAACAGGATTTCTCGATGAACAGGCAACAAAACAAAACGCCCGCGATTTCTCGCGGGCGCCTTGATCATGAAAAGAATGCGAATGAGGTTACTGACTAGTAACCGCCGGCGCGTCTGTCTTCAGCAAGCTTGCGCAGAACCTTTTTACGGGCCGCGATCGCTTTACGCTTCCGTTTCGTGCTCGGCTTTTCATAGTGCTGACGCTTTTTGAGCTCGGACAGAATCCCCGACTTCTCACATTTCCGCTTAAAGCGGCGAAGCGCATTCTCGAAAGTCTCGTCTTCTTTGACGTGTACGAGAGGCATCCCCAATCCCCCCCTTCTGTCGTGAGCTATGGACGCAGGCAGTTTCCTGTGGCACGCCCATTTTAGGTTCGCGGACCCGGTCGGTCAATTCTGGCTCCGCCTTCCTGTACATTTCCGAGGACGTCTAACCGGCGGTCCCATCCGCCGATTCCGGGTCCGCAGTAAATTGTTGTAAGTCCTAGACGAGTAAGGGCATCTCGTCGCTAGTCGCCATGAATAACTGTGCGACGGGGCGCGAGCCGCGGCCCCGAGCCTCAAAGTACCGTATCATCCCGCGCTCGCCTGTCCAAACAGAACCGGAGCCCCAATGCGTGTCGCAGTCCGCCTGACCCTGCTCTCTCTCTGCCTCGGCAACATTGCGTCTGCCGCGCCGTCCTTCGACGATCTGATGAAGCGCCATTCCGAGATCCGCCTCGGTGAGGCGAAGATCGCGTCGAACTTCACTGTCACCGTCGGCCACATGAGCATCGTGCTCGAGTCCGGTAGCGCCACGCCCGTCCTCGCCGGTGAGGAGCAGATCGGGATGTTTCTGGCGGGCGCCGGAACGTTTACGTACGAGAGCGCAAACCAGGACGAGCGAACTTCCCTGCGCTACAACGCGAAAAACGCCGATCAGACCCTTCAGGAGTCTACGATTCGGGAGAAGTTCACCAGCATGCTGCTGCGCGGCAATGGGCTGCCGGCTATGACCGGCGCTGCGACGGCCGCGCCTGCCACCGCCTTCAAAGAAAGCCGCGCGCTTTTCGCGCAGGAGCAGTCGGCTCCGCCTGAGCACTTGCTGGTGCTGCACGCTCTGAACGCGCCCGATGCCCGTGTCGTTCGCGCGGACATCTCCGGAGGGCCGCGGCCGTACGTCTATGTGTATGACGACGTCTGGACTCACAATGAGT
>JANMSA010000461.1:0-5458 GCA_031388865.1 Acidobacteriota bacterium
CGGTCGGGTGAGGACTCTGCGACGTGGCGTCCGAGAGCGCCGAGAGCGGTGTGATAGGGGAGAGGGGTGGCGGCGCCGGTGCGCGCGAGCTCGTCGATGTAGCGCGCGACCAGCAGCCCGACCGCGGAGGACTCGACGTACCCTTCGACGCCGGTGATCTGCCCCGCGAAAAAGACGTTCGGATCCCGTTTGGTCTGGAACGCAGGCGTCAGGTGCTTCGGCCCGTTGATGAAGGTGTTGCGGTGCATGGAGCCGAAGCGCGCGAACGTGGCGTTCTCGAGGCCTGGCAGCATTCTGATCACGCGCTGCTGCTCCGGCACGCGCATCTTCGTCTGAAACCCGACCAGGTTGAAGTACTCGTCGGAGAGATCTTCCTTGCGCAGTTGCACCACGGCGTGCGGACGCTCGTTCGTCTGCGGGTGCTCGAGGCCGACAGGCTTCATCGGACCGAAGCGCAGCGTCTCGACGCCGCGGCTGGCGATCTCCTCGACGGGCAGACATCCTTCGAAATGCACGGCCTTCTCGAAGTCGTGTGCCGCAAACAACTCCGCGGTGAGCAGGGCCTGCACGAACGCCTCGTACTGCTCTCTGTTCATCGGAGAGTTGAGGTAGTCGGTTGCCGAGCCCTTGCCATATCGCGACTTCCAGTAGAGCTTCGTGAAGTCGAGCGAGTCGGCAGCGACGATGGGTGCGATCGCATCGTAGAAGTACAGGCCGTCGCGCCCGAGAAAGTCGTTGATGGCGTCGAAGAGCGGATCGCTCGTCAGCGGACCCGTGGCGACGACGAGAACGTCGTGCTCCCCGCGATCGAGCGTCGTGACTTCTTCGCGGTGGACGGTGATGTTCGGCGTGCCCGCAATGACCCCCGTGACGGCGGCGGCGAAGCGGTCGCGGTCGACGGCAAACGCGTCACCCGCGGGAACCCGCGACTCTTCGCCGCAGCGGATGACCATGGAGTCCAAGAGCCGCATCTCCTGCTTCAGGAGACCGACGGCGTTGGTCGGAGAGGACGACCGAAAGGAGTTCGAGCACACCAGCTCCGCGAGGTTGGACGTCGCATGAGCAGCCGTGGACTTCACAGGCCGCATCTCGTGGAGGTCCACGCGATGTCCGCGCGTTGCGAGCGCGAAGGCACATTCACTGCCGGCCAGACCGGCTCCGATGATCTTGATCTTCATAAGCTCGCAGCTCGCAGCTCGCAGCTCTCAGGAGGACGAAGGGGGCGGGAGGGCCTGCCAGGTGAGAGCTGCGAGCCGCGAGCTACTCAATTGCTTGGCTCGTTCTGCGTGAACTGTCCCGCAGCGTCGACGCGAATCTCGCCGAACTTCTGCTCGAACAGCGAGAGATTGTGGGCGAGGGCTTCCAGGAGCTGCTTCGCGTGCAGCGGAGTGAGGATGACCCGGCTGTAGATTTTCACGTCGCTGCGACCGGGGACGACGCGGCCGAGGTCGAGGACGAACTCGCTCTGCGAATGGATGATGTTCGCGAAGTTGACGTACTCCCCCTGGGCGACATTGTCGTCGAGGGTGATGCGGATCGTCTGGGGTGGCGGCTGCTCGTTATCCATGGCGCTCTCAACGCCTCGGATCAGGGCGAATTCCGCGCCCGAACGATGCGCAGCGGCGTGTCGCTGACGGCCTTCAGGACCGTGCGCGTCGCGTTGTCATGGAGCGAGTCCACCGCCACCAGCACCGACTCGACGATGTCCGTCCACATGCCGCCACGCAGGTTGAGCTGGGAGAGCGCGCATTGCAGCGGCGAGAGGCTGGGGTTGAACGCAGCGTTCTCGGCGTAGGCGCCTGAGACGATCGACCCGTCATTCGTGCGGATGGCGACCCCCGCGTACGACCCCGAGTAGGGCGCGTAGCTCATGTTCGCTGCTGCCAGCGCCGCGTGCTCCAGATCGTGGTCTCCGTCGATCGCGAGGCCGTGATGCTCACGCTGGAGCAGCCCGCCGCTGGCTCCGAGATCGCGGGGGCCGAACGAGCTCGGAAGCAACTCCTTCAACGGGCGTGACTCGGTGGGCAGCAGGATCATCAGCTCACCCGCGGAGACGAGCTCATTGAGAAACTGCCTGCAATAGCCGCACGGTGGTGCGCTCGTGCCGACGATGTCGATGCCCGTCTCGCCGCTCATCCAGGCGTTGGCGACAGCTGACTGTTCCGCATGCACCGTAAAGCTCAGCGCCTCGCCCGTGAACTCGAGGTTCGTGCCGAGGTACAGATTGCCGGAGAGGCCGCGCGCTACAGCGCCGACACGGAAGTTCGAGATCGGAGGCTTCGCGAACTGCGCCGCCTTCGCCAGCAGCCGGGTCATCAGCTGCGGCACCTCGATTCCGGCCGCGCGCGCCTCGGACTCCGCATCCTGCGCAGGCATGACGCAGGCGGCGTGAGAGTCCGGATCAGACGTTGGACGGCGCACAGGACGGGCATTGTAACCGTGCGAATGCTGCGATCCGGCCTTTCCGGCGCACCGTTGCTGTCATGACCCCTTTGTGGCGGTCGTTGCAATGCGGCGGATCAGGGCGTCCGGTTCGACCGGTTTCTGCAGATAGAGGTCAAACCCGTGGTCCAGTGCGATCTTCTCTTCCGACGGCCGGCCGAAGGCGGTAAACGCCATGGCGGGAGTCCGTGACGATGCCTCTTCTTCAGCGCGGATGCGGCGAATGAAGGAGTAGCCGTCTTCGCCAGGCATGGCGACGTCGCAGATGAGGAGATCGAAACGGTCCGACCCGAACAAAGCCAATGCTTCCGCCGCGGTGGAAGCTTCGGTGACCTTTGCACCGAACTGCCTGAGAATGGCCGCGATCGTTCTGCGGGCCTCGCCCGAATCATCAATCAGAAGCAGGCGGAGGTTGTCGATCGAAGGGAGCGGCTCAGGCGGGGAAGCCTCACCCGGCGCGACGCCTGCGGCAGTGGCAGCCCGGTCCGCCCGACGTTCCCGGACAGGAAACGAGACCGTGAACACCGACCCCTGCCCTTCACCTTCGCTGGAGACGGAAACCGTTCCTCCGTGCAACTCCACGAGTTGCTTCACTACGGCGAGACCGATCCCCAGGCCACCGTGTCGCCGCCCGGCCCCGACCTCCTGTTGCGCAAAACGATCGAAGGCGTAGGGAAGAAAGTCAGGATGAATGCCGATCCCCGTATCCCTCACGACGACATGCACCAGTGCGTCGTCGGAGAAAACCCGGACCGTGATGGTGCCGCCCACGGGCGTGAATTTCACCGCGTTGGATAGAAGATTCCAGGCCACCTGCTGCAGTCGGGTGGCGTCTCCGCTGATGCTGGGGAGGTCCTGCTCGAACAACGCGAACTCGATCTTCAGTTCCTTTGCGTCGGCGGCGGGAACGACGACCGCGATCGCAGCGCGCACCAGACCGTTGAGATCGAGCGGTTCGATGGTGAGATGGAGCTTTCCGGTCATGACCCGCGCCACGTCGAGGATGTCGTCGATGAGCTCCGCCTGCGCCAGTGCGCTGCGGTGAATGCTGTCGATTCCCTCACGCTGGGTCGGTTCGTCGAGACTGCACATCGTCATCAGGGCCGTCCAGCCGAGGATGGAGGTCATCGGCGTGCGCAGTTCGTGAGAAACGGTGGCCAGGAACTCGTCCTTGCGGCGGCTGGCTTCCTCCAGCGCTTCCCGCGTCCTCATGACATCGTCGATGTCCGTGTTCGAGCCGATCCACATGATGATGCGTCCATCGGCATCGCGCATGGGCGCGACCCGGCTGGAGTGCCAGCGGTACTCGCCATCGGCACCGCGGAAGCGGTGATCGAACAACAGAGGCTCCCCTGTTTCGACCGCGTGCTTCCAG
This sequence comes from Acidobacteriota bacterium, assembly GCA_031388865.1. Taxonomy (GTDB): domain Bacteria; phylum Acidobacteriota; class Thermoanaerobaculia; order Gp7-AA8; family Gp7-AA8; genus QHVT01. Next base: position 3,818 of record JANMSA010000461.1, read on the forward strand.
ACGCGGGTGTTCTCTTCGAGGTCGTCCGGGTGAATGAACTCGGTCCAGCCCCAGTCTCGAATCTGCTCGAAGGTCAGCCCCGTGAACTCCGACCACTGACGATTGAAGTACGTCACCGCGCCGGTGGTGTCGGCGGTGAACACCTTCTGTGGCATGGAATCCAGAACAAAGCGAAGGCGCTGCTCACTCTCACGCAATGCTTCGCGGTTGCGCACGGACTGAGTGATGTCGCGGAAATAGCAGACCACCCCGTGACGCCCATCGGGAAGCGGGATGCGGCTGATCTGCCATTCGTAAACCTCAGTCGCTCCGAGGTCGCGCCGCTGTTCGATGCGCTCAGGCGCCGAATACGGTTCTCCGGTCTCCAGCGTGTGGCGAAACCGAGAGGAAACTTCATCCGCATACTCTTTCGGCCAGAGGATGTGGACGACTTCGTCGAAGTCGCGGCCGATGACGTCGGGGAGATCGCCGAAGACGGCCAGGGTCAGCGGGTTGACGGCGGAGATGCGAAAGTCCTGATCGACGACGTACACGCCGAGCGGAGCCTCGTTGAGGAGCGTTTCGAATTGAGCAGCGCGACGCCGGATCGCGGCCTCAGCCTGGATCTCCTCCACCAGCCTCGCCTTCTCTTCGTCGAGAGAGGTGAGGCGCCCGTGCGCGACGGACGCGAACCTGGCCAGGCTGGTCAGCAGCCGTTCGTCTTCGGCATCGAACTGGCGGTTCCCATCATGCGCGACAACCCAGAGGGTGCCGACTGGCTTTGCGTCCGAGTGGAACGGGATGAGGAGCACCTCTTCGATCCGGGGCTGAAGCTCGTCGGGGATCGGGAAATGTCTCTCGGGCTTCTCGAGGAGGAGGGAGGCGTTCCGATCGATCACCACGCCGCACGGGCTCATGCCGCGAGGCATCGTCCCGCCCACGAAGCGGGACCAGAGGCCCGCCACCGCATGCCAGCGGAAAAGCGGCGCCCCATTCTCTTCTTCCAGAATGCTGATGCCAGCGGACTCGGCCCGGCACACTTTCAGTGCGGTGTCGACAAGCGTCTGAAGGATCGTGCCTGGCGAGTGTCCGATCTCGTTCATGAGGAACACCAGCGCGGCATTCTCGACTGCGTAGTCAGGCGAACGCGAGGGCCGGCTGCTCAGCACCGGTGTGGTGATGACCGACTCCAGCGGCAACCGTGTTTCGTCGTGGACCAGAATGTGCTCCGAGCGTGGCGCTTTTCGAGACGAAGCAGTGGAGCGCACCCTCCACACAGAGAAGAGAGCAAGGGAGGCTCCGCTCGTCAACGGACGCGCATACTTCCGGACCTCCAGAACCCGTTTTGCTCATGCTCTGCTTCCAGCCTCCGGCAGTCAAGGCGACGGGACGGGAAAGGGTTAGGCGTATGCCGACTGCTGGCCATTCACGCGAGCCTGGTCATTGGCCCTACGCCTTTCTCCTCAGATCGGGAGCGGTGGTCTACTCGGATCGAGACGCGGCGTACCTCGGCAGTGTCACCAGGAACCGGTGCCGTTGGCGAGGAGCTCGGACCTTCCGGCTGAAGGCCGGCGCGGTCCGGGCAGGTCGAGCTCGAGTTTCCACGGCGACGTTCGCTCGAAGTGCATCCGCCCCGACGCGCCCCGCGCAACTGCACCAACT
>JANMSA010000463.1:0-6216 GCA_031388865.1 Acidobacteriota bacterium
AGTCGTGCCGGGGATGGCCACTGGACTCTGCACTCGTCCGGAAGAGTTTCGCGTGCGGAACCTGCCGCACCTTCGGCGGGTACTCTCGCGGTCGCAGACATCGCCGCCCGTTGCGGCGCAGTCGTCGACGTCGATGAGTACTACCGCGGACTGGCCGTCTGGGGCCTCGAATACAGCGGTGCATTCCGCGCGATCGAGCAGCTCCGCCGCGGCAGCGGTGAGGCGCTGGCGCGTCTGCGAGTCCCGAAGCAAGAGCCCGGATCACCCTTTCACGCCCACCCTGCGCTGCTCGACGCCGCGTTCCAGGTCATGGGCGCCGTTCTTCACGCAGAAGGTGTAACGCCGCGGACATTCGTGCCCGTCACCGTTCAAGGGTTGAAACTCGGTGCGAGCTTCACGGCAGACCAGGTGAACGCGCACGTCTTCCTCCGGTCGGGATCCATCTCCGCCGACGAGATCGAGTGCGGTGTGACGATCTTCAATGCGAACGGCACCGTGCTGCTGTCCATCGACACCGTTCGCGCGCGTAGCCTCGAGGAAGGTGTGCGTGCTGAGGAACAGCCCGGCATGTTGTACCGGCTGTCGTGGGAAGAGCAGCAACGCGACGCATCGCCGCGTGCGCTCGCCGGGACCTCATGGTTGATCGCAGGCACGGCCACCGCACGAGCCGGGCTCCAGGATCGACTGGCGAGCGTTGGCGCTGTTTCGCGCGTGGCGGACACGATCCACGAAGCCGTTGCTCTCCTCGGTCAATCGTCCTGGCGCGGCGTCATCTACGTCGCGGAGCAGCTCGACGATCCGATCGCCGGCCACGAGCAAAGCTGCGGCGACCTGCTGGACCTCGCGCAAGCCATCATCAGGCGAGGGGGCATCGACGAGCTGTGGGTCGTGACCCGTGGTGCGCAGTGGATCGAAGGCGAGGGGAGTGAGGCAGGACTCGGCAGCGCCGGTCTGTGGGGTCTCAGCCGCGTCGTTGCACTCGAGCACCCTGAGCTGCGGTGCGTCCGGGTCGATCTCGATCCCGAGCAGCGCGACGACGAGGGTGACGCGCTCGTGGCGGAGCTCCAGGCACCTGCACTCGAGGATCAGATCGCGTTTCGCCGCGGCAAGCGCAGCGTTGCGCGGCTCGACTCCGTCCCGCGCGTCGGAAGCGGGGCAGTCGTGGTGCACTCCGATGCGACGTATCTCATTACCGGCGGCCTTGGCGCGCTGGGGCTGCAGCTCGCTTCCTGGCTCGTCGATCGCGGAGCGCGCCATCTGGTGCTTTCGGGCCGAGGCGCGATAGAGAGCGCGCAGTCTCGGGCGGTCGCCGCACGCGGTGTTCACGTAACGGTGCATGCCGCCGACATCGGGAATGAGATGGACGTTCGCGATCTGGTTGCCGCGATCGACGCCACGATGCCGCCGTTGCGCGGCATCATCCATGCTGCCGGAGTCCTGGAGGATGCGCTTCTCAGAGACCAGTCGCGCGAACGCTTCGCACGCGCGTTGCGGCCCAAGCTTGGTGGCGCAATGGCGCTCCATCGCGTCACAGGCTCGAGAGAGCTTGATTTCTTTGTGATGTTCTCGTCCGCAACGGCCGTTCTCGGCTCGCCCGGACAGTCCGCTTACGCGGCAGCCAACGCCGCAATGGACGCCGTTGCCCACTACCGGAGAAGCAGAAATCTCGCGGCGACGTCGATCAACTGGGGTCCCTGGGCGGAAGCAGGGATGGCCGCCGAAGTGGGAGCCGCTGCACAACGACGTTGGGCGGCGCGGGGGCTGCAGCCGCTCCCGGCGGCGCGCGCACTGGAGCTGCTCGGCAGCGCAATCAGCGGCGTTCCGGACGCGCAGCTCGTGGCGCTCGAAGTCGATTGGAACGTGCTCGTTGCGCAGCTCGGATCCATACCGCCTTTCCTCTCCAACATCGCGTCGCAAGCTCCAGCGGCCGTGGATTCCCCATTCCTGCGAGAGCTGGTCGCGGCGCCCGAGCGGGCCCGGAAACAGATCCTCGAGAATCACTTGATCGCCCAAGCTGGACAACTGCTCGGACTCTCACGCGAACAACTCGATCCCCGCCGCCCTCTCGCCGACCTCGGCCTCGATTCCCTGATGGCCATCGAGCTGCGAAGCGTCGTCGTCAAGGCCATCGGAAAGAAGATCCCGGCCACCATCCTGTTCGACTACCCGACCATCGACGCGTTAGGCAACTATCTCCTGGCCGTTTTGTTTCCGTCGGAAGCTGCCCTCGTTTCCCCAGCCGCTGCGAACAGCAGTGTGGAGGTCGACCGCGTGAATGCGCTTTCAGAGGAAGACGCCGAGGAGCTGCTCCTGCAGCGCTTGAACGCGATCGGCGGGTAAGCGACCTCGCCGGCGAGCGCACTTGGCGTGGCTTTACGTTTCGCCATAGACGTTCACCACAGAGACACAGCGCGGGCGTTGCCCGTAATCAAAGCGAGAGCCGCCGTATGGCGGCTGAAGGCAATAGCACCCGGCTCTAGCCCGCATTTCTCACAGATGTTCTGCTGCGACGGCGGATAGCGGCCTGTCTGCTTCGTCGCACGACGATATTCGACGCAACCCATTCCAATCGAGAGCCTTCTCCCCCCCTCACGGGGGAGAAGGGTCTCGATAGGGGGAGAGTGTCGCGAGACCCGCTCTGGCCGCCCACACACCGCGGCCGTCATCCCTAGCGTGACGAGGGACCTGTGGCCGCCAGAGCGATGTGGGTGATCGCGTCGGCTTTTCGCCGAGTACTCGGCTCGGATCAGCGGCGCGATAGACTTGCAGTCCTATGGAAGCCAATCCACTGCGCGAGGGTCTGGAGCAGGAGCGCGTGCCCGATCCTTCGTGTCTGGTCATCTTCGGCGCGTCGGGGGATCTCACGCAACGGAAGCTCATCCCGGGGCTCTACTCGCTGGCGCACGACGGGCTGCTGCCCGCCGGACAGACCATCGTCGGACTGGCGCGGGCGGAGATGTCGGACGAGCAGTTCCGCGCGTCGATGCGGGAAGCGTGCGACAAGCATGCGCGCACCCGGCCGGTCGACGACGCGGTGTGGGAGTCGTTCGCGCGCGGGCTGTTCTATGTGCAGGGCGAGTTCACTGACCGTGAGGCATACAAGCGGCTGCGCCAGCGTCTCCAGGAGTTCGATGGCAGCCGCGGCACGGGCGGGCGGCGGATTTACTACCTGGCCGTGCCACCCGACTTCTTCGACGACATCTCCCAGAACCTGGCCGGCGAGGGCATGGTCACCAATCCCGAGCAGGGAGGGCCGTATACGCGGGTCATCGTGGAGAAGCCGTTCGGGCACGACTACGAATCGGCCCGGGAGCTGAACCGCATCGCAGTCTCGATCTTCCGCGAGAGCCAGGTCTTCCGCATCGATCACTATCTGGGCAAAGAGACCGTGCAGAACCTGATCGTGCTCCGCTTCGCGAACGGACTGTTCGAGCCGTTCTGGAACCGTCAGTACATCGATCACATCCAGTTCACCGTGGCCGAGTCGATCGGCGTGGAGAAGCGCGGCAACTACTTCGACAGCTCCGGGATCTCCCGCGACATCATCCAGAACCATCTGCTCCAGCTCGTGTCGCTCGTGGCCATGGAGCCGCCTGTGGCATTCGAGGCGAACGCCGTCCGCGATGAGAAAGTGAAGGTGCTCAGCGCTCTGCGTCCCATCGCGGAAGCCGTGCGCGGACAGTACATCGCCGGCTCCGTCCTCGGCGAGGACGCGCCCGGATATCGCCAGGAAGAGAAGGTCGATCCGCAGTCGCGTACGGAGACGTATGCCGCGATCAAACTGTTCGTCGACAACTGGCGCTGGGCGGACGTCCCGTTCTATCTCCGCGCGGGCAAGCGCCTGCCGAAACGCGTCACGGACATCTCCATTCACTTCCGCCCTGCGCCTGCTCCGCTGTTCAGCAAGTTGGGGATCAAGATGCACGCGAACGTGCTCGCGATCCGCATTCAGCCGGACGAGGGTATCTCGCTGAAGTTCGACTCGAAACTCCCCGGACCGAACGTGCGCACGGCGCCGGTATCGATGGAATTTCGCTACGCCACCTCATTCGGCGCAGAGCCGCCGGAGGCTTACGAGCGGCTGCTGCTGGAGACGATGCTCGGCGACGCGACCCTGTTCGCGCGACGCGACGAGATCGAGACGGCGTGGGCGTGGCTGGATCCGCTGCTGAAGAAGTGGACGGCGGAAGGTGAGCCGGATCCGCACCCTGCGGGAACCTGGGGGCCGGAGTCCGCCGACGCGCTCATCGAGAAGGACGGCAGGAAATGGCGACGGCCATGAGCGCCGGTCCTGAGAGGGGCTGGCGGCTGCGGGTTGTGCGCGGAGCGCGCCGATGAACGATCAGCAGGTCGATCCCACCACGATCGAGCGTCAGCTGGCGGAGCTTTGGCGCGTCTCCAAGGGTGATGACGACCCGGCCGTGATGAAGGCCGCGCTCTGGAACGTCGTGGCGCATACGTGGTCCACCGAGCAGCACACCTACGCGACGGAGACGTTGTCGCGCGCGAGCGCCGCCGTACCGCAGCGCACCATCGTGGTCGAAGCCACGCACCAGGACGCTCCCGGCGGCGAGATCTCTTCGTGGATCTCCGCAAACTGCCACATTCTCGGCGACCGCCGGCAGGTGTGCTCCGAAGAGATCTCCATCCGCGCGTCGGGCGATCGGGTCGATCATGTGCCGCCTCTCGTCAGCGCGCTGCTGCTGCCGGACATGCCGGTGGCGGTGTGGTGGCTGGGCGACCTTCCGCGCCATCACCATCGTTACGCGGAGACTCTGCTCGAGCCGGCCGATCGCCTGATCTTCGATTCCGCACAGTTCATCGACCTCGACGACCTCGAGTTCGTCAGCCGCATCGCTGAAGAAACGACGACCGCGCCCGCGGACCTGAACTGGGCGCGCATCGAAGAGTGGCGCGGTGCGACGGCCGCTCTGTTCGACCCTGCCCCGATGCGGGAGCAGCTTGGCAGAATCCGCAGCGTGCACGTCTACAGCGGCGGGGATGCTACTTTCGGTGCGCAGTCCGAGGCGCTGATGTATGCAGGGTGGCTGTCGGCGCAGACAGGGAGGGAGATCCGTTTCGATTTCCTGAGCCAGGGCTCCGAGGTGGGGATCGGTGCCATCGAGCTGCGCATGGAAGACGACACCGCGGCGGTGCTGCGCGGTGACCGCGAACGCGGCGTTGTGATCTCGAACATGGACGGCAGCGAAGCAGCGCTCGACTCCGTGACGCGCTCGCTGGGGCGCGGTGCGGAGAATCTGATCGTGCGGCTTTTGAAACGCCCGGAAGCGGATCGCGTGTACCTGAAGGCGCTGCGCGCCGCGAGGAACCTGGCTCCGTGAACCTGCGCATCTTCGAGAACCTCGAGGATCTCTCGCACGCAGCGGAACGCGCGATCCGGCAGAGCGGTGCCAGGACGATCGCCGTGACGGGCGGCTCCACACCCAGGCGGCTCTACGAGTTGTTAGGGGAGTCGCTGCCCGAAGAGGTCACCTGGGTCCTCGTCGACGAGCGGTACGTGCCGATGAGCGATCCGCAGTCCAACGCGGCGATGATCGAGCGAACGCTGTTCGCGCGCGGCGTTCCCTCTCGCTGGTTGCGCTTCAACACGGAGCTCGATGATCCAGCGGAGAGTGCGCGGCAGTTCGAGCAACAATGGAAGACGCTCGAGATCGGCGACCTCGACCTGGTGCTTCTCGGCTGCGGCGACGACGGTCATACCGCGTCGCTGTTTCCCGGCACCCCAGTCCTCGACGTTCAAGACCGAGTGGCAAGCGAGGTCTTTGTTCCGCGCCTCGACCAGTGGCGCGTGACGATCACGCTGCCGGTGATCCGCGCCGCGAGCGTACGGATGGTGCTGGCGGCAGGAGAGTCGAAGTCGCCCGTGATTGGCGATGTCCGCGCGGGTGTGGAACATCCAATCGCGCGCGCCACAGCCGGCGTGGAGACGTGGTGGATGGTGGATCGCGCCGCAGCGGGCACGTAATTGGTTGTCAGTTGTCGGTTGTCGGGGAGTCGGTCCGCGGCGCAGGATGACAACTTCATCGCCCGCCTCACACGCCCGAGCGCCGCTGGATCGCTCCCAATGACAAAGCTCAGCTCTGGAGAGTGACGCGGCAAGAACTGTCATCCCGAGCGTGAGTCGAGGGACCTGGGTGGGGGGCGCTACAAGGCATGAGCTTCGTGCCACCCGTCCCCCAGGTCCCTCGACTCACG
>JANMSA010000479.1:0-1905 GCA_031388865.1 Acidobacteriota bacterium
GTCACCGACTCCAGCGAGGAGACGCCGTTTCCGAAGGGATGAGACGGCTCGCGCCGTACCGGAGCCAGAGCTCCCACAGGAGCTCTCTCGGTGGGCGAGTAGGGCGCGACGAGGCCGAGCCACAAGGTCGCGTGGTCGCACTCATCGCAGCCGCTGCATCTCGATCAAACGCGAGTCCCCCGTCACGTTATCGACGGCGGAGGCGTAGGCAATGATTCCTGAGCCGAACTTCACGATGACCCGCGCCGAGCCGAAGGTGATGTTGGATCTCCCGGCGCGGACCACGAAGACTCCGTTGTCCTGACGCACCTCACCGCTGCCGAGCGTCAGATCGTACGAGGCAACAGCCGTTCCCGAGTCACTGAACAGCGTCACGTTCACTGTCGCCGGTGCCGTCCCCGTGTTCGTGATCCCGAGGTTCGTGCGTGTGGTCGCGTCCTCCTGCAAATGCGGAAGCAGGGCGACGTCGCCGGCGTGAAGGATGTCGTCGAAGGTGCGTCCGAGGAGGTTGAGGCCGAAGCGGCCGCCTCGAGCTCCGCCGATGTTGTAGATGCTTGCGGTGACGTTCAGAGCCTGGTCTGCGGAGATGCGCATCGGGCCAATCCCGTTGCCACCCAACGTGCCGACGACGTCGGTCAGCACACGCTGCTCTCCCGCGCTCAACGTTCCACTCTGCGTCAGTGTCGCGCCTCCAAGGAGCAGATCCACGCGATAGGCGGCGCCGAAGGTGGTTGGATTGAGGATGGCCAGGTCGCTTCGCCACTCCGTCCCGTTCGCACCCGCTCCTCGGATTGCCGCCGCGACCCAAGTGACCTGGGCCACTGGATCGGCGAGCGTTTCCGGCTCGGCAAAGATCAGATCGTCGACGCCCGCGCCGTCCGGTGGCGGATTCTGAAACGGAGAGTCGATCGGGTGCGAGCCGCTGATGATGCGTACACGCGCGGCGCGCTCGCCGCCGTCGAAGAGAAATGCGAGGAACGACAATCCCTTCTGCGGAACGGGCGATGGTGCGACGACGCGCGAGAAGATGAGGCGGCCCTGCCGGTCGTACGCCTGGAGGCGCGTCGCGTTGGCGACGTCGACGTCCGTGAACACCGCGCCGAAACCGCGCACGGTCGCACGCGTCTGTGTGCCCGGCACGAAGAACTCAACGTCGGTGATGATGCTCCCGATCGGTGCGAAGAGCCTTTCCGCACTGAACGCAGAGAGCTCCGTGAGCCCCCACTCCTGCGCGGTGACGTCCCGCATCAGGAACGAAGAGGAGCCGCTGTCACCGCTGACCTTCATGCGCACGCCAGGCGTCGAGAGAACCATGCCGCGCGCGGAGTTGGTGTTGAAGAAGGTGCCGGGAAACGGATCGAGAAACTGGAGCGGGATGCCGTCCCAGTTGACCTCGCGCCGGCCACCGCTGGTGGGATTCCCCACTCCGTTATTCGCGCCCAGCGCGGCTCGAAACGCATCGACCTGCGACTGGATCGCGGCCGGATTCGCTCCCGCGGTCTCGAACACGACCGTAGCGCCCGACACCGGAACGGACCAGACCGAGAAAACCAGAAGAACCACGGGCGAGAACCGCACACGCATCATCGGCTGCCTCCAGATTGTGTGAGAAGGCCGCGATTCTAGTGTAGTGACTCATGAGTTCCTCACCATTCTTTGCGGCCCTGAAAAGGCCGTATGCGCGTTGGCACTCCTCAACGTGAGGGGGAGAAGGTGCCGAAGGCGGATGAGGGAGCCCCTCTGGCCGCCACGAATCGTCTGACTCCTAGGCCGGCACGGCAGAAAATCGCCGCTGGAGCCGGCGCGTACGGTAGCCGGTGGTGAGAGCAAAGCGAGCGACCACCGGACTGCATCCGCAATGGAGATCGACCCTGAAAGGGTCGCGTACCGGTTCGCATTCGGAGG
>JANMSA010000482.1:0-6557 GCA_031388865.1 Acidobacteriota bacterium
GGCGCGGTTCGCGAGCCGGTGCCGAACGCGGGCGAGATCTTCGAGCAGCTCTCCGGCGGTCGAATAGCGCTCGTCGCGATTGACGCGCAGGAGTTTTCGCACGATGCGCTGTAGATCCTTGGGTGCATCGGGCACGGGTTCGCGACCCGGCGGAGGGCGCTCGCCGGCGAGCATCTCGTAGAGCACGAGACCGAGGGAGTAGAGGTCGGTGCGTCCGTCGAGCGGGTCGCCTCTGGCCTGCTCGGGAGACATGTAGCGCGCGGTGCCCAGCACCGCTCCCGGAATGGTGAGGTTGGACATCGGGCGCGCTGGGAGGACCTCAATGCGCACCGCAGCCGCCGGCTCCTCGTTCAACTTGGCGATGCCGAAGTCGACGATCTTCACGAGCCCGTCCGCGCGCACCATGATGTTTTCGGGCTTGATGTCGCGGTGGATGATCCAGGCCGTGTGCGCGGCTTTCAGCGCGGCCGCGATCTGAACCGCGATGTCCAGGGACCGCTCCAGACTTACTGGTTGCGCCAGAACCTCCCTCAACGTTTGTCCATCGATGTGCTCTGTGACGATGAAATGCGCGTCGCCGTCGTGCAGGATTTCGTAGATGGTGATGATGTTGGGATGATTGAGTCGCGATGCGGACAGCGCCTCCTGCTCGAAACGCAGCACACGGTCGTCGTCGCCAGTGACCTCCGCGGGCAGGGACTTCATGGCCACGATGCGCTGCAGGCTTTCGTCGCGCGCGCGATAGACCTCCCCCATACCGCCGGCGCCGATCCGCGCTTCGACCCGGTAATGGCTGACGGTGTGGCCCGCCACCAGCGCACCTCGCGCGTGCATGGACGCCAGCGGTGAAACGCTGAGGGCCGCGGCGGACGACTCGCCAGCGAGCAGATCGTCGAGCTCGCGCCGTAGCGCGTGATCCGAGCCGCAGGCGTCCGTCAGAAAAGTCGCGCGCTCATCGCGCGGCAGATCCAGAGCCGCCTGCAGCAGTTCCTCAATGCGGTTCCACCGCGCGATGTCCATCGGCTGCCTCGCTCATCGCGCGCAACAGCCACAACTTCGCCGTGCGCCACTCGCGCTTCACGATGTCCGTGGAGATACCCATCATCACGGCCGTCTCTTCGATCGTCAGTCCGCCGAAGAAGCGCATCTCCACCACGCGCCCCTTCCGCGGCGCGACGCGCGACAGCAGGTGCAGGGCATCGTCCAGTGCCACGAGGTCCACGCGGCGTTCGGGCACCACCATCGCATCGGCCTCGTCCAGAGCGACACGCGCGCAGTGGCCCCCCCGCTTCTGATATCCCCGTCTGCGTGCTTCGTCGACGAGCACGCGCCGCATGAGTTGTGTGGCCAGCGCGAAAAAGTGCGCGCGGTCGCGCCACTGCACGCGGCTGGACCCCACCAGCCGCAAATAGGCTTCATTGACGAGGCCCGTGGTCTGCAGCGTATGGCCTTCACGCTCGTGGCGCAGGCACCGCCGGGCAAGCTTCCGCAGGTCGCTGTAGACCAGTGGCACCAGGCGCTCCAGCGCCGAAGAATCGCCGTTCCGCCACTCGAGCAGCAGCCGGGTCACGCCGTCTGGAACCGCATCGATCATCTTCTTTCGCGACACCACCCACCATTCGGGTCGTGTTTCGCGCCTAAGACTGTAAAGGGCTGAGTGACTCAGTCTAGCGCCGTCCCTTCCCTGGAGCAATCAGAGGAACACACATGGTCTGCGGGAGAACATTGCTGCCGATGGCCCTCTTCGGTCTGGTAGAAGCCGGGGCGAGCGCGAAGGACGAGCCGGGATCCACCGGTGTCCCCTGCACCAAAGGTCCGTCGCTCAACGCGGCCTTGACGAACGCCGGACTGTTGCGGGGAGGCCAGTACTCAACGATGGACGGCGAGCACTTGGTGCCGGGAGACGAAGCAGGACTCTGGCAAAGGGACGTTCGTCCTCTTCGAAAGCTCGATCGTGGCTGCCCAACCAGGGCGTCGTCTTTTGGATCAGACCGACACGACCGTCGTTCGGGAGTCACTATGGCAGGGCACCTCGTTCTATTCACCCTTCTTTTCCTCACCGCAACGAGCTCCGTTGCCGCCCAGCCGTACGAAATCACGTTTCCTGGATTACGCCCGCGAGCCGATCCCGTTCGCGGCCGCGGCCAGTTCGAAGCCAATGAGGCCTTTGCACCGGCACGCCATCGCAGAATAGCCGTCTCGTGTTCGGGTCTGGCGGCCGCAACGGATCCAAGTGTCGTCATCGTCGGCTACCAGGGCGGGGTACAGGACGGAATGGAAACCATTCATCAAGTCGACATTCCCGATCGCGACATCGTGACGATCGAGCTCGATTATGCCGACCCGGCTGCCGACCTCGATCTGATCCTTTTCGAGGGTCATCGGATCGTGGCCGCCTCGAATGTCGACGCCGCCGGCCATTCTGAGAAAATCGTCACTACCGTGAACGGCGGCCGATATTTCATTGGTGTATCGGCAGTGAAGGGATCGTCCGCTTACACCTTATCGGCCGACTTCTCCGATTCCACTACGCTGAGCTGCGAGCCCGTCACAGAGCTCGAACCGCAACCGGGAAAGCACCTCCTCGAACGTGAGCGGGCCATTGGCGCCACTGGCGCCCGGCGGCGGTCCGTGGCCCGGCCTGTGAAGCCGCCTAGCTGCACTTTCGGTGTCTCACCGATGACGCAGTCTCTGGCGCAGGCGGCAGGAACTCTCACGATCAATGTCACTGCGCAGCCCGGATGCGACTGGAGGGCAAGCAGCAATGCCACGTGGATGCGTGTCCTCTGGGGCGGTTCGGCCTATGGCAACGGAAGCGCGGGATTCTCGGTTGGAGCGAACACCGGAACGTTCCCTCGCACGGGAACTCTGACGGTGGCCGGCAAGACGGTCTCCATTACACAGTCCGGCCCTTGTACGTACAGTGTTTCGCCGACGAATCCGCAGATTGCCGCTTCCGGCGGCGCCAACACCGTCAGTGTGACGGCGGGGGTGGGTTGCGCATGGAGCGTGTCCGTCAGCACGACCGCCACCTGGATCACGATCACCTCCGGGCAGTCGGGCACCGGCGACGGTACGGTTGCCTATTCCGTTGCTCTAAACTCCTCGACGAGCGCGCGGACCGGCACGCTGACCGTGGCGGGAAAAACGGTGACCGTCAAGCAGGCGCCGGACACCTCGAGCTGCACGTACGCGGTGTCGTACGGGAGCAAGACTCTCTCATGGTGCGGCGGCGAACGCAGCGTGGCGGTGACCACGCAAGGGGAATGTCCGTGGACCGCGTCGAAAGACGCTTCATGGATCACTCTCGGCGGCGCGATCAGGACCGGAACGGGGCCGCTATTCTACGTACTGGAGCGGAACGCCGGCGGTTCCAGGCAGGGAACCATCACCGTCGCCGGAACGCCGGTGGCGATCACTCAGAATCCACGCTCCGGCGGCGGCACTCACGACGGCATCTGGAAGGGCACGACCAACAGCAATCGCAACGTCGAGCTCTGTGTCGCGGACGGAGCGGTGCAGGACGCGCTCGTGTTTGTCCGACTCACGTTCACGACATTCAGTTGCACAGGTCCTCTGACCATCGCCAACCCTGTTCCCATCACCGGCAGCACATTCAGCGGCCCCTTCACCTTTCCAGGGTCGAACATCTCCACGACGGTACGCGGATCATTCACTTCATCGACGGCGATGAACGGCAGTCATGAGGGTTACTCCGGAGGCTTCTTCATCATCTGCGGATCGACCGTATCCATCGGAACGGCCGGAACGATTCTCTCTCCGGGGACGTACACCGCCACCAAGCAGCCCTAGTTAGGATTGCAGACCCGATCGCAGAACCGATCTCAAACGAACTGTCGTGAACTAAAGGTGAGCTCATGTTCAAATTAGAAACTTGTCTCGTTACCGCGGTCCTGGTGCTTTGCGCTCTCGACGGGATGGCCAGCAACTTCCGTGCGGCCGATCAGGTGTATCTTCCGGCGGCCGGGAAGGTCGCGGGTTCGAGCGGTACCTTCATTTCCGACGTATTCGTTGCGAATATGACCACCGACACGGTGACGGTATCCGTGATCTACGCGACCGGACCTGCCGGAACGCAGCAGAACTTCAGTAATCTGTTCGATCTCGGGCCCGGAGAGCGCAAAGAATTCATCGATTTTTTCGTCAGCGTGCTCGGCCTTCAGAGCGGTTTCGGCCAGCTCATCTTCAATGCCTGTAAGAAAGGTGAGGATTGCGTCAGTACGCAGGACCCCAACGGCGTCAGTCCTCACTATCGGAACATCGCCATCCAAAGCCGCATCTTCTCGATTCCTGCCAACACCACGCTTCCTCAGAATCCGCCCACGACGGGTCAGCTCTTTTCCGGTGTCCCCTGGTACAACTTCGTGTCCTCCGACATGGCGGCGAGTGGTCTCGACAAGGCGTTCATTACCGGGGTGCGCAATACCGCAAGCTATCGTGGAAATGTCGGAATCGTGAACGCTTCCCAGTTCTCGACCACGGACATCGTGGTCACGCTGAGAAACGGAAGGGATGGAGCCCAACTCGGGCAGACGACCAAGCGCCTCTCGCCCCTGGGACACCTGCAGTTCGCCCTCGGTGCAGAGTTCCCATCGTTCACCGGAGCCACTGCCACGAACGCTTTCATCGAGATCGAGCAGCGCAACAGCACGCCGACCAGCGATGCGCCATTGAGCTGTCTTCCGAACGGCTGCCCGGCATTCTTCGCATACGGATCCGTGCTCGACAATGTCAGCGGTGACGCGACCACGCTCGAGCCGATGTACATGAAAGCGCTCAGTGATGCGGCCATCAGCGTGATCTATTCGTTGACCAGCCCAAGTGGCCGTACCACGATCCGCCGCGCAGTGACCCGCCGGTGAACATGCGCTCACGGTGACAAACGTCAGCTGACAACCGGCCGGGAGTCCGCTGCCGTGGGCTACTGGCGTGGCTCCAGGCGCGGACGGATCACACCCGGCGCCACAGCCGCCACGTCATCGCTGCCCACGTAACTCCGAACACTACGCATACCGCGGCTGTACCGACCGTAGCTGCCGTTGGACCAAAACGATCCGAAGCCATCCCGGCCGCCAGGCCGGAAATGGCCATCGTGAGCGTGACGAACCCGTAGTCTGCGGAGAAGACGCGACCCCGGATCAGATCCGGCACTTCGCGCTGCAAGCCGTAGGAGGAGATCTGCCACGCCGCGCCGCCGCCCAGGTGCGCGAACGCGATTGCGGCGATCCCTGTCGCCAGCGTCGAGGAGATGCCGAGCGCGGCGTAGCCCGCTCCGAAAGCGATGATGCAGCCGGCGATCGCGCGATATCGCGCCTCGTCGCTACGCAAGGCGTATCGGATGATGAACGGTCCGAGCAGCGCGCCCACACCCCGCGCCGCGAACAGCAGACCAATGCCCAGCGCGCCGGCGTGAAAGACCTCACGCCCGAAGACGCTCAGCATGGCCACGACTCCACCCCCAAGGCCGTATCCGCCTTTCACAGTGAGAAGGCTCAGCACGCGGGGATGTGCGCGAGCGAAGCGGATGGTCTCGCGAATCGATTCGATCAGCGGTGGATGCACATGCCCCGCTCCCCGCTCCTCGGCGAACCGCCCCCTCATTTTCCAGAGCAGCGCCGCGGAGAGCATGAAACTGAGCGCGTCGAAGACGAACGACGCGTTGCGACCGAGGAGCATCGTGACCGCGCCGCCGATTCCCGCACCCGCGGCGAGCATCGTCCCCCACGTCGAGCCCATGAGCACATTCGCGGCGCCGAGGTCTTCATCCGCGACCATGTTCGGCAGCGCCGCCTGCGAGGCGGGTTCGAAATACGCGGAGCCGATGGAGATGAGGATCACGCCCAGGTAAGCGAGCGGCAGCATGGCCGGCGTTCGCGCGAGCAGCGGAAGCAAACATGCGAACGCCCGCAGGATGTCGACGGCGATCATCAGCTTGCGCCGGTCCACGCGGTCGACGAGATGTCCCGCATGTGCCGTGAAGAGGAAGATGGGCAGGGTCTGGCAGAGCAGGATCAGCGACGCGAGGGTCGCCGAGCCGGTGAGCTGCAACACGAGGTCGAGGAGCGCGACCGTGAGGAACCAGTCGCCGCCCAGAGAGATCAGCGTGCCGAAGTAGAACAGGCGGAAATCGCGGTTGGTGCGCAGCAGCCGCCAGTACATTTGGGTCGGGAGTATAGGGTGCGCGTCTTCGCGGCAGTTGTCACGCCGTCTTCGCGGCCGTTCTCAGTTGTCGGTTGTCGGTGGTCTGCGGGTCTGTGGCGTAAGGGTTCGTTCTCGCAAGCGCGTGTTAGCCCATTCGCGCGCGTGGTACGGCGCTCGGGAAGCGTACGCGCACGACCGAAGGCCGCAGACAACCGACAACCGACAACTGACAACTGCCGCGAAGACGGCAGACGACAACTGTCGTGAAGACGGCGACCTACCCCTCGGCCGGAATCGGATGACCCTGCCCGCTTCCGCGCTCGTACGTCAGGAAGGAGAAGGGATACTCGTTCTTCGCGTCCGCTTCGAAATGCTCGGAGTCGGTGAGCTGCCAC
>JANMSA010000532.1:0-8032 GCA_031388865.1 Acidobacteriota bacterium
TTCTGCAGTGGCGGGAGGGGACAGGTTGCAAAGTCCGTGAAGGCGCAGGGCGGGTTGTACGCCTTGTTGAAGTCGAGGATCGTCTTTCCGTCTTTGGGAGGCGCGGCGTAGAGATAGCGGCCGGACGGATACGTCGTGTCGGCGCTGGTGGCGTCGCGGAAGATGACGAAGTAATCCGTCGATCCTTCCTCCAGCACCGGATCGAGGCTGTACTCTTTCCCGTCAAACTCGAACTTCAGCGAGCCTGGGGAGATGCTGTCGGAGGTCATGCCGGTGATGTCCGTGATCGGGATCTTCTTGGGCGGGTGGTACATCTCATACCGCGCCTCCACGCGCCACTTCGGATCGACGGGGTAGTAGTCGAGACCCTTGAACTGCGTCCGCGTATCCGACTGTGCGTCCTTCACCCGCAACGCGTACTTCTCTCCCCGCTTGATGGCGTTGAAGCGCACGCTTCCCATCTGCACGAGCGTCGGGCCCTCCGCATCAGCGTCGCTCTTCAAGTCCACGGGTCCCGCGATGGGCTGAGCACCGATGCTCATGGCCGGATCGGGTTGCAGCGTGACCTTTCCGCCCGACCGCGTGATCCTCACCGGCGGCGTCCCCGCCTTGTTCAGCGCAACCACGTTCTCCCCCTCGGCAAGCCAGTGCAGGCCGATCAGCGTCAGCCATCCGTCCTCTGCATTCAGTCGTTGCGCGCGGCGCGTTTTCCACTGCTGGACGTCATTCTGGTGCGCGGCGATGTCGATCTTCGGCTCCTCCGGGCCACACCCAGCCAGCAGCGTTGTGGCGAGCGCGAACGCGACGAACGGTTTCATGACGGGTAGCATAGCGCGCTAGTGGTTTCGTTTTCACGACGGGCGGTGTCCAAACGGTGTGGCCAGAGTCGCACTCTTTCCTGCCGGCAAGGCGGAGCGTGAAGAAGTGATCGCATCCGACACCTTCGCACGGCATGAAGAAGGGCGACTCCTGGCAGCTGTCCGCGCCGGGGAGACGGCCGCCGCGGAAGAGCTGGTCGAGAAGACGTACTCGGCCATCTTTGCTTCGGTCTACCGCCTCTGTGGCGACCGCGACCTCGCCGCAGACCTGACCCAGGAGACGTATCAGAAAGCATGGGCTGCACTGAAGGGGTTTGACGGGCGTTCGCAACTCTTCACCTGGCTTTACCGTATCGCCTACACGACGTTCCTGAACCACGTCCGGCGGCCGCGTCGCATGTCGTCGCTCGACGAGCCGGACGCCATCGAGGTACGCGACGAACGCCCGGGAGCCGAAGAGTTGCTCAGCGGCGCCGAGGAGGCGGAACGGCTTCGTGAGGCAGTGATGAAGCTCCCCGAGGACCTGCGCTTCACCGTCACTGCGCACTTCTGGGGCGGCCTGGCAGTGAAAGAGATTGCGAGCATCGAGAAGATCACCACCGTCGCCATCCGCAAGCGATTGCACAAGGCGTTCGGACTGCTCGAATCGATCCTCGAAGAGGAAGTACGATGACCCTGAAGCGTAGATCCGAACTCCAGCGGAAGTTGAGCCTGAATGCGGTTCCGCGTCCGCCCGCGGACCTTGCGGAGCGCATCAAGGCCGACATCCCGAAGTACCTCGAAGCCGACCCTGAGCGCAGCCGCTTCTCCCGCTCCATCGCCTTCAACATGCGCATCGCCGCGTCGATCCTGCTGCTCGTCACCGCGCTCGCCACGACCGTGTATCTGGTCTCCCCTCAGACCGAGGAAGTGATGACCGCCAGCCCCGGCGCCGCCGTGTTCGCACCGGCCGATCGCGCGATGCCGCGTCGTCTTCCATCCGCGCCCACCCAGGAGGTACAGCTGGAGATCGCGCAGGACCCCATCCCGGAGTTGACGGCTCAGGAGTTGGCGGCCCCGCAGTTGACAGGCGCCATACCGATGTCTCCGAGAACCCAGTCCAGCGCCAGGGGCGAGCGACAGAACGCGCGTCCTTTCCGCGAGGGTGAAGCCCGCGAGGAAAGAGTGCGCGAAGAGGAAGGGCGCCTCGCGGAGAGCGACAAGACGTTCGCCAGCGACCTTGCCAGCGGTGGAGCCGCCAACGTTCCTGACGAACCTCAGCAGGTTGCCGCGGCCGCGCCGGCTTCGACCGCACCCGAACGCTCGCGCAACACGGCCGCGATGCGCAAGTCTGCGCCCGCACCACCCGCAGCGACGCCTCAGGCGTCAAGGGACGCGGTCCGGGAAACCATCACCGTCACCGCGAACGTCCCGATGTCGATCGTGACGGAGGCGCACGCCTCGAAGATGACCCACGACGCAGCCGGAGAGATTTTCGGGATCTCTGTCGACCCGGCAGCATTCCAACGGATCCGCTCCAGGCTCGAGAGAGGCGACCGCCCCGCTGCTTCCTCCGTCGACGTCGAGGCACTGGTGAACTACTTCGCCGCCACCGCCGGAAGCGCGCCCCGCCGCGGTGTGCGTCTGGAGGTGGAGGCGTCTCCGGCAGCGATCGAAGCCGCTGGCGATCACGCGATCTTGCGTTTCACGGTGGACGCGTCCAGGGGCGACGGCCTGAAGGGTGGCTCCATCCCTCCCCTCGCCGCCGACGCACGCATCGAGGTGGAGTTCAATGACGAGGTCGTGAACCATGCAACCCGCATCGGTGGGAACGAACCTTTCGGGCCGCAAGCCGCGATCCTCGCCGGGACGTCTGTGACCGCTCTCTACGACCTCGAGCTGCACCCGGATCTGAGATCGAAACAGACGGTGGCTACCGTGCGCCTGCACTACAAGTCCATCCCTGAAGGAAAGGATGTGACCATCACCAGGATCGTGAAGGCGAGCGACCTCGCGAAAAACTGGTCGCGCGCCACGCGCCGCCACCGCCTCGCCTCCCTCGGTGCCCTCTGGGCCGGAACGCTGAAGGGAACTGCTGGCGGCAGCGCTGTCGCCCGGCGCGCCGAGGAACTCGCGACGCAGAAGCCTGACGATCTCCTTGCGCGTGCGCTGGCAGCAGCAGCCAGCGCGTCCGCGGGTGGCCGGTAGCTGAATACGCCGAGGGGGTCAGACCCCATCGGCGTGCGGCCTACCTCTTCTTCCCGCCGCCGAATTTGCGGATCGATGCGAAGTGGACGTTGAAATAGTTCGCCGCGGCGCGCAGTGCGTTGCCGACGGCTCCGCCGTCCTTGGCCGGGATGTTCTCGATCGCCAGCCGCATGTGCGGCGGGAGCTTGGCGCGGCAGCGCCGGCAGAGCGCGTTGCCGATGGTTTTGTCCAGATCGCAACGCGGACACTGGCGCTTTCGGGCGAGGGCGGCAAGCTGTTCACGGGTGAGTTGCATCTAAAACTTATTTTATACATCAAAGCGGGGTCGTCCGCATCATTAGAGTTAGAATCCGCGCCCGCACGGAGGATCAGCCATGGGCAAGCGCGTCGAGTTCCCTTCCAACGGTCACACCTGCAGCGGCTACTTCGCAGCCCCCGCCACGGGCACCGGCCCCGGCGTCGTGGTCATTCAGGAGTGGTGGGGCCTGGTGCCGCACATCGAGGATCTCGTCGAACGCTTCGCGGCCGCCGGCTTCTGCGCGATCGCCCCCGACCTCTACCACGGCCAGACCACCACCTCCCCCGGCGAAGCGACCAAGCTGCTCATGGAGCTCGATGTGGAGCGCGCGAGCAAGGAGATCCAAGGCGCTGGCGCCTATCTGCGGACACGGCCCGAATGCTCGTCGAGCAAGTACGGCGTCATCGGATTCTGCATGGGCGGCGCGCTCGCGCAGTACGCCGCTACTGTGGATGCGGATCATGTGGGCGCCGCGGTGAGTTTCTACGGCGGGTTCAAGCAGGTGACCCCGGACTGGGAGAAACTGACCTCGCCGCTCCTTCTGATCTACGGAGAGAACGACAAAGGCGTGCCTCCTGAGAAAGGGAAGGAGCTCACCGAGAAGCTTCACAAGCTCGGAAAGGAAGTGGAGCTGTTGATCTACCCCGGCGCCGATCACGCGTTCTTCAATGACAGCCGTCCGGAAGTCCACAGTCCCGATGCTGCGGCCGACGCATGGCGGCGCACTCTGGAGCTCTTCCGGAGAATCAGCTGAGGAATCCCGCCGTCGTTAACGGCAAGGAGGAAGGATGAGAGATGAGGGATGAACAGCGCAGCCACATCTCTGGCGGCGCATTCCATCCTTCATCCTTCATCCTTCATCCTTGACTTCCACGGCTCCGCTGCCCTCCCACGTACTCTCGAAGATCCTCTTCTTTGCACTGCTGCTCTTCTGCCTCACGCCGTGGTGTTCGCCACCGATCGCGCTGGCGCTGGGCCTCGTGCTCGCGCTCACGATCGGCCATCCGTTCCGCACGGCAAAGATCACGAAGCTGCTCCTGCAGATGTCGGTCGTAGTCCTCGGCTTCGGAATGGACCTGCAGAAGGTCGTGGAGGCAGGGCGGACCGGCGTCCTCTTCACGCTCGCTACGATCGCCGGCACGCTCATCCTCGGCTGGGCTCTGGGCCGCGCGCTCCGCGTGAGCCGCGACACCGCGCATCTGATCTCTTCCGGCACTGCGATCTGCGGCGGCAGCGCGATTGCCGCGGTGGGCCCGGTGATCGGCGCAACGGATGAGGAGATGTCGGTCTCGCTCGGCGCGGTCTTCATCCTCAACTCGGTCGCGCTGTTCGCCTTCCCCGCGATTGGCGCTGCGCTGCATCTCACACAGACCCAGTTCGGCGTCTGGGCCGCGATTGCGATTCATGATACGAGCTCTGTCGTGGGCGCTGCCGCGAGTTATGGTGCCGAGGCGCTGCAGATCGCGACGACGGTGAAGCTCGCGCGCGCGCTCTGGATCGTGCCGCTCACGATCGGCACCGCGCTGGCGTTCCATCGCAAGTCGCGGGTCGTGATCCCCTGGTTCATTCTGTTCTTTCTGGTCGCGGCGGTGATCCGCACGTATGTTCCGGCACCTGTGGAGCTGTGGGGCCTGCTCGTTCGCGTTGCGCGGATCGGCCTGACGGTGACGCTGTTCCTGATCGGGGCCTCTCTCAGCCGGCGCAGCCTCGCCGCCGTCGGAATCCGCCCGCTCATCCTGGCCGTCGTGCTCTGGCTCGTGATCTCCGGCGCCGGTTTGTGGAGCGTGATCGCCACTCTGGCTTGAACGCGGGATTACAATCTCGCTACGCAATGCCCGAAGCGGTGCTCCACGGCGATCTCGCGGCGTTTCGCCTTCCGGGTGTGCTCACCTTCCTGAGCAACAGCCGAAAGAGCGGCGCGCTCACGCTCGCGCTCGATGGGAAGGAGGCATCCCTCTTCTTCGAAGACGGTGCGCTCATCTTTGCGGGCTCGAACCAGGAACACTTCCGACTCGGCTCCATCCTCCTGCGCAGGAAGAAGATCTCGCCCGCCGAAGGCGACCGTCTCCACGAGCTGATGCAACGCGATGGAGGCCGCTACGGCGAGCTCGCCGTGCAGGAGGGCGTGCTCACGGAAGATCAGCTCCGCGACTTCCTCAAGGTTCAGGTATCGGAGATCGTCTACGACGCGTTCGTCTGGGATGGCGGAGGCTTCTCCTTCTCCCAGGAAACCACGCTTCCGTCTTACGCCGTGACGATCGCCATCGACCTGCCGAACCTGATCATGGAAGGGGCGCGCCGCATCGAGGAGTGGGAGCAGTGCGTGCGTCTCCTGCCGGACAGGTCGGTCGTGTTCCGGGTCGTGGCCACGCCGCGAGACGAGAAGATCACGCTCACCGTGGATGAGTGGAAGATTCTCTTTCTCATCAACGGCCAGCGCACTCTCGGGGAGCTCAGCTCCGACTCCGACGAGCCCCTGCGTGTCTACCGCGTGATCTACGGCCTCTTCTCCAACAAGCTGATTGAGAAGGTGCGCGGCGCGCGAACGGAAAGCGGCTCCACAGGACGTCATGAAGTTGCCGCGGATGCCACCGTGCGACAGAGCGCTCCCAGCTTCGGCGCCGAGTCGACCATCAGTGAGGAGCCGTCGGACGATACGAGCCTGCTCGTCTCTACCGAGGGCCGCCTGGCGTACCAGGACGCGGTCAGTCCCACGATCGCGCAGCTGCGGTTCGAGTCAGGTGATTTCAATGGAAAGGTCATCGCCCTGACGGAGCTCGAGTATCTCGTCGGCCGGCACCGTGACAACGCCATCCAGATCCCCGACCTCGGCGTCTCCGGGTTCCACGCACGGATCTACCGGAGCGCCGATGGGTACGTCATCGAGGACCTGAAGAGCCGCAATGGCACATGGGTGAACGCTGCTCGTATTTTCCAGGCAACCCTCGCCGACGGAGACCACGTGCACTTTGGACAGACCGATCTCGTCTACGAAATATTGTTCGCGGCGGAAGAGCGCCTCTGACTCGTTCGGCCGGCCCAAAGCAGTCTCATAGGGAGGTCGCAGCCTGGGGACCCTGTGAGACTCTGAACCGGTGAGACTCTGAACCGGTGAGCCTGTGAACCTTTTCCGCTCCTGGGATCACAACGCGCCGCTACGCGGGGATCCGCTCGAACCCCACGTACTTGCGCAGAGCCTCGGGCACGACCACCGATCCGTCCGACTGCTGGTAGTTCTCGAGCACGGCCACGAGCGTGCGTCCGAGCGGCAGACCCGACCCGTTGATCGTGTGCACGAAGCTGGTCTTCTTCTCCTGCGCGCGATAGCGGATGTTTGCGCGGCGCGCCTGAAAGTCCGTGAAGTTCGAGCAGGAGGAGATCTCGCGATAAGTCTCCTGCCCCGGCAGCCACACTTCGATGTCGTATGTCTTCGCGGAGCTGAAGCCCAAGTCGCCGCTGGACAGCGTGAGCACACGGTAATGGAGGTTCAGCAGCTGCAGGACCTCCTCGGCGTCGCTGACGAGCTTCTCCAGCTCGTCCCATGAGTCCTCCGGCGCGGTGAACTTCACCAGCTCCACCTTCTCGAACTGATGCTGACGGATGAGACCGCGGGTGTCCTTGCCGTACGAGCCGGCTTCGCTGCGGAAGCAGGGCGTGTACGCGGTGTAGCGAATCGGCAGCTGTGCCGCGTCGAGGATCTCGTCGCGATGGATGTTCGTCACAGGCACCTCGGCCGTCGGGATGAGGTAGAGCGGCTTTTCCCCATGCAGCTTGAACAGGTCCTCTTCAAACTTGGGGAGCTGCCCCGTTCCGCGAAGCGAGTCGGCATTGACGATGAACGGCGCCAGGACTTCGGTGTAGCCCTGCCGCTCGTGCACGTCGAGCATGAGGTTCATCATCGCGCGGTTCAGCTTCGCGGCCGCGCCGAAGAGGATCGCAAACCGTGCGCCGGTGATCTTCGACGCGCGGTCGAAGTCAAGGATGCCGAGTTGCTCGCCGATCTCCCAATGCGACTTCGCCTTGAACTCGAATTGCGGTTTCTCTCCCCAATGACGCTCGACGCGGTTCGCGGTTTCATCGCGGCCAACTGGGACGGTCGCATGCGGAACGTTGGGAAAGTGGAGCTCGATCGACGCCAGCTCGCTCTCGATGCTGGCCAGACTCTCGTCGAGAGTCCTGATCTCATCGCCAAGGCCCTTGGACGCCTCGATCTGCGCAGAGGCGTCCTGCTTGTTTTTCTTGAGACCGGCGATCTCCTGCGATGCGGCGTTGCGCTGTGCTTTCACCTGCTCCACCGAGGCGATGGAGCGACGGCGCTCACCATCGAGCTCGAGGAAGCGCTCGAGGTCGACAGACGCGCCGCGGTTCTTCAGCGCCTCGCGGTAGAGGTCTGCATGTTCGCGGAGATACTCACGGGCCAGCATAGGCCGCGCATGATAGCAACTCGCGTTCTCTGTCATCCCGAGCGTGAGTCGAGGGACCCGGGCGGGTGGGGCGCGCAGGGCGTGCCGAACAGGCATGACGCCCCGCACACCCGGTCCCTCGGCTCACGCTTCTAATGTCACGCCTGTTGCTTGCACAAGGGCTCCCCCTCATCCGCCTTCGGATCGGGATAGGGGGGAGCCTCACGGCCCTCCCCCTCCCACACCACCGTGCATGCGGGTCCGCACACGGCGGTTCGGCCAGTTAAGTCGGTTGCCAGAGTCGGACAAGATCGAGTGAATCAAAG
>JANMSA010001107.1:0-1574 GCA_031388865.1 Acidobacteriota bacterium
GGCCGTCCGGATGACAACCGGATCACCCACTCGCAGATGGCCTTTGAATGTCACTTCGGTCAGCAGCCAAACCTGACCGCTGTCCAGAGTGACCACCCGCTCGCCTGTGGGGCGGTAGCCCACACGTGCGACCTTGGCCTCGATCCGGTCGGGCGAGACATCGCGCATGCGTTCGGGCTCACGCACGCGCAACTGCACTTTGTTCAAACCGAATTCCCGAAGCGCCTTGGTCCTCTCGGATTCGAGGTCGACGGCCCCGGACCGGGTATCGGTCGCGGGCGGGAAGGCCGCGTCGTAACAGGCCAAGCGCTCGCTCGGATCGGTGACGGTCGCGCAAGGATGGGATTTGATCGAGGACTCGGCACCAGTTGCGCCCGTGGTCATCGCCAAGGACAAGAGGACCGCCGCACAAGCATGCAGCAATGGAATCGACACGCATTCACTCCTTACAGAAGCCGGCAAGCAGGGCCACGGGCACAGCAGGCCGGTCCAGATCGTACCGTGGCCGCGCCGTGAAAGTTATAATGTTCTCCAGTTCCCCAAGAGTACACAAGCCTTGAGTCTGGAGCAGTGGGAAACCTATTACCGCGGCGGCGCGATCGCGACCTGCCCCACGGCACCGGATGGTGGTTACGACCTTGAAGTGCGCGAGGCATGGGCCGAGTTCTTTTCGATACTCCCCCAGGGAGCGCGCATCCTGGACGTCGGCACCGGCAACGGCGTGGTGGCGTTGATCGCCTCGGAAACTGCGTCGGCACTGGGTCGAAACTGGGAGATTCACGCGACGGATCTGGCGCAGATCGATCCGCCACGCCATGTGCCCGACGGCGTACGCCGCTTGGCCGGGATCACTTTCCATGCCGGCGTGGCAACCGAGCACCTGCCGTTCGAGGCGGAAAGCTTCGCTGCAGTCAGCGGTCACTACGCGCTCGAATATACGGACACCGTTGCCGCGCTCACGGATATCCACCGGGTGCTGAAACCCACCGGTGGTGCGCAGTTCATCGTGCATCACGCCGACTCGCTGTTGGTCCGGAACGCTCATTGGTCGCTGCAGGAGGCGGACTTCGTGCTCAGGGAAACCAAGGTGTACCGATGTCTGCATCGACTGGTCACGATGGAGCACGTCACACCTGGCACAACGCAGAGGGCCACGGCGCAGCTGCGCGCCGCCATCCAGTCATTGAAACAAGGGCTGCAGCAGGCCCGGCAAGCGGGAGCTGGACAGGTGTTGAACTTGGCCCTGGACGCGGTCCAGAAGTTGCTGGTCGCCCGGACGCAAATGACGCCGCATGCGGTCGGGCTGGAGGTCGATCGAGTGGAGGGTGAGTTGCGCGCCTCGGTGCGGCGTTTGAACGACCTCGTGGCCCACGCCCGAACGGAGCGAGACATGGCGAACATCGAAAGGGATGCCGTCGCCGTGGGGTTCATCGCCACCGCGCGCGTGCCCCAACACCATGCCGGCGGGAACCTCGTTGGCTGGCGGCTGGTACTCCGCCGCGCATGACTCGCCAGGAATACGCACCATGACCGAGCAGGCCGAAGCCCTCATACGCCAAGCGGTAGCGCTCCAC
>JANMSA010000565.1:0-10640 GCA_031388865.1 Acidobacteriota bacterium
GAGCATGTCCTCGCGCAGAGCGCCGTCGACGAAAGCGCGGCCGTGAAGCTGGTTCATATCGGTGGGTTGGCGGTTGGCGGTTGGCGGTTGGCGGGAGAACGGCGAGAGCCGGAGATCGCGACCGAGGGAACAACACCCTGCGCCGGTCACGACTTGCTGACCTCGACGCGTAGGAAGCGCGCGCATGACAGATCTACCCCTGTCAGACGCGCACTCACCGCCAACCGCCAACCGCCAACCGCCAACCCACCGATATGAACCAGCTTCACGGCCGCGCTTTCGTCGACGGCGCTCTGCGCGAGGACATGCTCATCAGCATCTCCGGACAGGTCATCGCAGACGTCGCGCAAACGACTCACGTCCCGGCGGGTGCTGAACGGGTTGCCGGCATCATCGTGCCGGGGTTCATCGATGTGCACGTCCATGGCGGCGATGGCGACGACTTCATGGATGCTGACGCGGCAGCAACCGCGCGCATTCTCGGATTCCATGCGAGGCATGGGACGACAGCGCTTGCGGCGACGACCCTCTCCGCATCGCGCAGCGATCTGCACGCAGCGATCGAAACGATCGCGCGGGTCTCCAGGGAAGCGCGCGCAGGGGCGGAGATCGTGGGCGTCCATCTCGAGGGGCCATTCATCAACGCGGCCCGGGCCGGCGCCCAGGACCGCGGCTCGATCCGGCCCAGCGACATTCACGAGGTCGCGGCGCTCATCGCCGAGATGCCGCGGATGCGATGGATCCTCACCATCGCTCCGGAGATCGAGGGCGCGCAGGCGCTGATCGAGCACTTCCGGGACCGTGTGCTCTTTGCGATCGGCCACACCGCTGCAAGTCATGCCACTACAGTCGCTGCGCTGGGGTGGGGTGCGCTGCACTTCACGCATCTGTACAACGCCATGACCGGTCTCCATCACCGCGACCCGGGCGTCGTGGGCGCGGCGCTGACGTCCGTCGACGCCACCGCCGAACTGATCGCAGACGGCGTCCACGTCCACCCTGCCGCGCTGCGCATCGCAGTGAACGCCATGCCGCGTCGCATCGCGCTCGTCACCGATGCCATGCGCGCGTGCGGGCTCGCGGACGGAGCCTACAAGCTCCATGTCTACGAAGTCACGGTCGCAGACGGCGCGGCGCGTCTGGCAGACGGCACTCTGGCCGGAAGTGTGCTCACGATGGACGCGGCGGTGAAGAACATGATCGAGCTCGCCGGGTTGCCGCTGGAGACCGTGCTTCCGCTGGCGACAGAAGTGCCGGCCAGAATCGCCGCCGTCGGGAATCGCAAGGGAAAGATCGAGCAGAGGTACGACGCGGACCTCGTGGTGATGAACGAGCGGTTCGGTGTGGAGAGGGTGTGGGCACGCGGACATGAAGTGGCAGATCGTTGACGCGCAGGCCGAGCTCGCGAGCACGGCCGCGCAGATCCTCCTCTCGACGATCCGCGCGAACGCGAGCGCCGTCCTGGGACTGCCCACGGGGCGCACTCCGATCGGGATGTATGCCCGCGTCGTAGAGGAATGCTCACGCGAATACCACTGCTTCCGCGAGGTGATCACCTTCAACCTCGATGAGTACGCGGGAGTGCCCCCGCAGCATCCGGGTAGCTACGCGGCGTACATGCGTCAGCACCTGTTCGATCACGTCGACATCGATCGAAGCAACACACACATCCCCAACGGCATGGCGCCGGATCCTGAAGCCTACGAAGAAGAACTGCGTCGCGCCGGCGGTCTGGAGCTCACGTTTCTCGGCCTCGGGCGCAACGGCCACATCGGCTTCAACGAGCCCGGGACGTCATTCGCGTCGCGGACGCGCGTCGTCGAACTGACGCAGTCCACGCGACACGCCAACGCGGATCTCTTCCCTGACGGACGTGTGCCGACGCATGCGATCACGATGGGCATCGGCACGATCCTCGAGTCCCGCCGGATCGTGCTCCTGGTCGCAGGAACGGGAAAAGAGGCGGCCATCGCCCGGCTGCGCAGCGGCGAAGTCAACGAAGACTTCCCCGCCTCGGCGTTGCACGCGCACCCGGACGTGCTCGTTCTCTCTCGGTTCCCTTAGTTGGTTGGCGGTTGGCGGAAGCGAAGCGTGATCGGTTGTCGGTTGTCAGTTGTCGGTTGTCTGTGAGACCCCCTCACAGCGCTCGGGACAAGTGGCTGCCAGACCGAGAAGCGCCGACAACTGACAACCGACAACCGATCACACAAACCACCAACCGACAACGCCCACCGCCGACCGAGCGCGAAACCGGGCACAGCTAGTGCTTTTATGCGTCGCTTTCGCAAGATCGCGCTGGTGGTCGGGGTCCTAGCCGGCTGCATCGCCGCGTACCGCATCCTGGGTGTGTATGAGTTCCGCACCGGCGAATGCCCCTCCGTACCGCCGCGAGCATTTGCGATCACCTATCCGAAGCGGCTGACGGTGATGTCTTTCAACATTCAGGGACATGCGTCGCTATTGCGCGCCAATCACATCGACGAGGTGGCAAAGACGATCCTCAAGTACAACCCGGACGTGGTGGGCATCAACGAAGCGCACAGGAACACCTGGCAGGCCCGCTTCGGTGATCACGTCACGCAGCTCGAGCGTCTGACGGGCATGCGCTCTGCGTTCGGACGCAGCTACCTCTTCGCGGGCGGCGAGTTCGGCAACGCGTTGCTGACGCGGGGACAGATCGTTTCCTCGGAGGTGTACGACCTGCCGGGGACGGGTGAGCCGCGCACGCTGCTGGAATCGGTCGTGCGCGTCAATGGCGGCACGATCGCGTTCTACGTTGCGCACACCACGGCCTGGGCCTCTCTGAACGAATCGACGCGCGACCTGCAGATGCAATGCATCAACGCGCATGTGCGCGCCAGCCGTTTTCCGTTCATCCTGACCGGCGACCTCAACGCGCCTCCCGAGAGCGCGGAGATGGCCCGCTTCCTCACTCAGAACGTCGTGCAGTTCGTCGGAGATCCGAAGGAGCCGACGCACCGCGTGATGGAACAGCGACTCGACTACATTCTCGCGGACGGCGGATGGCAGGTGCGCAGCGCGCGCGTGCTCGACGACGGCCCGTCCGACCACCGTCCCGTCCTCGCGGAGCTGACACACCCATGAAGAAAATTGACGACAAGGACCACTTTTTTACCTGGAACGCGCGGGGCACGACCTACATCGCCATGCCGCTGATCGCCTTCATCGCCGGGATTCTGGTCATCACGTTCCTGACCATCCTGATCTGGTCCGTCAAGCGGGAGCCCAATACCCGCCTGCGCGTGAACGAGCCCGGGGAGCTGATCAAGCTGCTGCCGTCAATCGCCGGCCTCACGCACTCGGCTTTGGAGCCGGGGAACTCGATGGAGGTGCTGCAGAACGGCGTCATGTTCTTCCCCAGGCTCACCCGCGACATCGAGGGCGCGAAGGAGAGCGTCCACATCGAGAACTTCATCTGGTACGACGGCCGGGTGGCCCGGCAGCTCGCGAAACTGCTGGCCATGAAGGCGCGTCAGGGCGTGGAAGTACGCCTCCTCGTCGACGCGTCCGGCGGACGGCAGCTCAAAGGCGAGGTGCTGGAGATGCTCGAGCAGGCCGGCGTCCAGGTCGCCCACTTTCACCCGCTACGGATCAGCAATCTGGGTCGCCTGAACAACCGCGATCACCGCAAGCTGTTCATCATCGACGGTCGCATCGGTTACATCGGCGGCTACTGCATCGCAGACGAGTGGGACGGGAATGCCCGGAACAAGAAGGAGTTCCGCGACACGGGGCTGCGCATCCAGGGTCCGATCGTCAATCGGCTGCAAGGCGCGTTCGCGGAGAACTGGGTCGAAGAGACCGGGGAGATTCCGGCCGGCGACAAATACTTCCCGAAGATCCCGCCGGCCGGAACGACCACGGCTCACCTGGCCTACGCGTCTCCGGACAACAGCGTGTCTTCGGTGCAGCTCCTTTATTACCTCGCGATCAAGGCCGCGCGCCGCGAGATCCTCATCCAGAATCCGTACCTGCTACCCGACCGGGAGGCAATCGCCGCTCTCGAGGAAGCGGTCGCCCGCGGAGTCGACGTCCGCATCATGGTCCCCTCCGACGACGCGACGGACAGTGCGCTCGTGCAGCACGCCAGCCATCACCACTTCGGGACCCTGCTGCGGCGCGGCGTGAAGGTATTCGAGTACGAGAAGACGCTGCTCCACCAGAAAGTGCTCGTGGTCGACGGCGTCTGGTCGTGCGTCGGGTCGACGAACTTCGACGACCGCTCGTTCCAGCTCAACGACGAAGTGAGCATCGGCGTCGTCGACCGCGCCATCGCCGCCCAACTGCGGGAAGCGTTCTTCGCAGACCTCCGCCATACGCGCGAGCGGAAGTTCGACGAGTGGAAGGACCGCGGGCTCTGGCACAAGACCGTCGACGGGATGGCATACTTGGGACGTTCGCAGCTCTAACCGGTTGGCGGTTGGCGGTTCAATTAGGCAGTAGGCAGTAGGCAGGGTCTGAAACTAGTCTACGAGTCTACGAGTCTTCGAGTCTTCGAGAATCCAAACCCTCGACGAACTTGAAGGCTCGCAGACTCGAAGACTCGAAGGCTTGAAGGCTCGAAGACTCGAAGGCTTGAAGACTCGAAGACTCGAAGACTCGGGCGGGACTTACTCCTGCCAGCTGCGAACTGCGAACGAAAGATGGCTACCTTGCCCGTCGAAGGCCGCTGGTCGATCCGCCTCCTCTCGGATGATGATTTCCGTGATGCTCTGGAGTTTCTGCAACGCGATCCGCTGATCAATGTTTATCTGATCTCACGCCTCATCGAAGAGCGCCTGCTGGCCGGGTCGCAGATCGCTGTCGTTCGCTACAACGGAGCGATCGTACTGGTGGCCTCCCTGGCGACGAACATCGTTCTCGCGGAGGACCCTTCCATCTCGCGGAGCATCACCGAGTCGGCCGTCTCGTTCATTGCGGACCGCATCCTCTCGCGCATGATTCCGGTGCGTGCCATCATCTCGCCCTCGCATCTGGTCGAGCTGCTCTGGACGGAGTTGCGCACCCGACTCGATCCACCAACGGTCGTGCGTCTCAATCAGCCCGTCTACGCCCTGCGCAAACGGCTCGACTACCCCGACCTCACCCTCGCGCGGTACGCAACGATGCGCGACCTGGAGCAGCTCGTTCCCGCGTGCGCGGCCATGCATCAAGAAGAAGTCGGCATCGATCCGATGGAACGCGATGCAGTCGGATATCGCGAGCGTGTCCGTGAGTTGATCGAGAAGAAGCGCTCCGTGGTGCGTACGGTCGACGGACGCGTGACCGCGAAATGCGAGTACTCCGCCGTGACCGCCGACGCCGTCCAGCTCATGGGCGTCTGGACCGATCCTGCCTGCCGGCGCCGAGGGCTGAATCGCGAACTGCTTCGCGAAGTGTGCGGACACCTGTCGCGCAAGTCGAAGACCGTGACGCTGTTCGTCAACGACTTCAATACCCCCGCCGTGGACCTTTACGAGTCCCTTGGTTTCCAACGAATCGGCCTCAATCGAGCCCTGATCTGGTGACCCGGCGCGGGCATTGCAAAAATTGACTCGGCCCCATTTCGGGGCCCAGAGCAGAGCACGCCGGGCTCAGCCCCACGGCGTCGTCGGAGGTAAGAATGCCGGAAACAGGCACTGTGAAGTGGTTCAACAACGATAAAGGTTTCGGGTTCATCAAAAGGAGTACGGGAGAGGACGTCTTTGTCCACCACTCCTCCATCCAGGCTAGCGGCTACCGCACTCTCAATGAAGGCGAGCTCGTCGAGTTCGATGTCAAACAGGGTCCCAAAGGGCTGCAGGCTGAAAACGTCCGCCGCGCTGAAGGCGGACACGAGGCAGCAGGCTAGGCCGCCGCTTCCGAGCTGCAGGGAAGGTCGGGCGCTCAGAGAAGCGTGACTCGAGACAGGCAGAAAACCAGCGGCTACATCCGTTCGGGCACGGGAATCCCCAGCAGCTCCATTGCGGAAACCATCGTGCGCCGGAAGATCTCCGCGCATACCGCGCGGCGCTGACGTTCTGCGTTGTCCTTCTCCGGAAGGATCGGGTACTTGTGGTAGAAACTGTTGAATTTCTGAGCGAGATCGAGCAGGTATTGGGTGATCACGGAGAGCTCCAGTGAATCGACGCCCCGGCGGATCGCGGCAGGCAGCTCCGCGGACAACCGCACCAGTTCCCACATGTCGTCCGTCAATCCCTGATGGAGCGTGAGGTCGCCAACCGCGTCGTCTGCAATCCTTGGATCCACCCCACGCTCAGCCATCTTCCGGAAGATGTTCTGCACGCGCACGGTGGAGTACTGGAGGTATGGCCCCGAGTCTCCCTCGAATCGCAGCGCCTCGTCGAAATCGAATGCGATGACCTTCGTGCGGCCGTAGCGCAACATGAAGTAACGCAGCGCGCCGATCGAGATCTGACGTCCGAGCGCTTCGGCATCTTCCACCTCCGGCGCATTGGCGCGCACAGCCTCGGCCGCCTTCCGTTCCAGGGCGTCCAGGAGGTCGTCCGCCTTGACACCGAACCCCTTCCTTCCCGACATCTCCACATAGGCGCGCGTGGAGTCCTCCTCGGAGATCTCCATGCCCAGCGCCTTTGCGGTCACGGGGGTGAGCGCGACCATCTCGTACGCAAAGTGGATCGACGACGCGGCCGACTTCTCGCCCGCGACCTTGCGCACGCCTTCCTTGACCACCTTCTGCAAGTAGGCCTGGCGCGAGTCGATGACGTTGACCACCCGGGACGCACCGCCGAATCGCGGCGCATCCGGATGCCCGTCGCCTTCATGGGTCGTCTCCCATAGCGGGTACTGGAAGGGAAACTTCCGGTACTGGAACGTGCGGTCGAGCACTCCCAGCTTCCAGAGCTGATAGGCGATGTCTTTGCCGGTGTAGGTCACGGTGCCGTTGGAGCGCACCAGGATCTTGTCCGGCTCGTTCATGCCCGCGAACTCTTCGGACTCGTCGAGCTTCATCACCCAGCAGTCTTTGTGTTTCCCTTCCGCCTCCTGGATCACCGCGCCCGACTGCTTCAGCAGCTCGAAGGCGCGGTCCCAGAAGTGGAGGTGGATGATGTCGCTTTCCTTCGGCAGCAGGTCGTAGCGGATCCCCAGGCGAAGCATCGTCGCGAGATGACGTTCGACGACGGCGCGGGCGATGACCTTCGCCATCATGGCCGTGTCCCCTTCCTGCTGCTCGATCCGATGCAGGGTCTCGCGGCGCCACTCTTTGGCCTCGGCATGATCGGCGTAGTACTGCGCCATCTTCGAGTACACGTCCCAGCAGTGGTAGTCGAAGCGCTCGTGCGACTCGATGAGCTGCTGCACGTCGGCGAGGCTCTTCCCTTCGAGACGCTCGAACGCCACTACGACATCCGCCACCTGCACACCGGTGTCATCGATGTAGTTCTGCGTTTCGACGCGATCGCCGAGCCACTTCGAACAGCGAACGTAGGTGTCGCCGAGGACAGCGTTGCGCAAGTGCCCGATGTGCGCGGCTTTGTTGGGATTGATGTTCGTATGCTCGACGATCACCCGGTCGCCCGACGACGCGGGCGGCGCCATGACGAAGCGGAAGTGCTCGGCGGTGAACGCGCCACGATCGAGCCTGAAGTTCAGATACCCCGCGCCTTCGACGGACACCGACGCGACCAGCGCCGGCAGCTGCATCCCGCTCGCGAGCTGCTCGGCGATCTCACGCGGCTTGCGCTTCAGCGCCTTCGCCAGCTCCAGCGCGATGGGCGTCGCCAGATCGCCCATGTTCAGTTTCGGTGGCGCCTGCAGCACGACGCGATCGACCGGGTGGCCGAATAACGCCAAAGTGCGGCTCTTGAGGGTCTCGGTAATCTGCTGGTGGATGCTTTCGAGGATCATTCGTTTTGACTCCGGAACGATGAACGATGAACGCCCCCGTCTCGCTTTCGTTCATCGTTCATCGTTCTCGTTCCGCGTTCGAACAGTGCGTCGCGTCATTCCATACTCTGAGAATCCACTGCCCGTCGGCGCGCTGGGTGAAGACGTTCATGGCCGCGTTGTCCTGCGCGAAACGCAGCGCCGACATGAGCGGCAGGTCCATGAGGCTCATCGCGCCGATCCGGATCGCGGTGCCGTGCGCAACCGCAACGGGCCGCTCCGAATTCATCTCTTGCAGCGCGGCCGTGAACCGGCGCTGGACGTCGGCGTGCGACTCCCCCTCTGGACAAGGGCAGTCCGCGTCGGCAATCCAGCGGCGATAGAGCTCCTCGTCTTCCCGGCGGATGTCGGGAAATGCCCGCCCTTCCCAGCGTCCGTAGTTCATCTCGCGCAAACCGTCGAGCTGAACGATCTCGAGGCCCGTTGCGTCGGAGATCGCCTGCGCGGTCGACATCGCGCGGCCCAGCGGTGAGGAGTAAAGCGCAGTCGGCTTCAGAGCTGCGAGACGCTGCGCGAGCCGCAACACCTGCGCAAGGCCCAGCTCCGACAGGTCGCTATCGCTCCACCCCTGCGTGATGCGGGCAACATTGTGAACAGTCTCGCCGTGACGGACGAGGTGAAGGTGACGGGTCATGAGACGCACCTCAGTTCGAGAACGGCAGACGCTGTTCCAGTGGAGCGGTGGCCTCGGGAAGGGCTCACGACGTCACGACCGCTGGGCGCACGAGCAGCGACTCCGCAGTCATCTCCGCGGGCTGGTCAATGCCCAGGATGGCCAGGATGGTGGGCGCAACGTTCGAGAGCACCCCACCCCCACGCAACGTGCCGAATCGTCCCTTCGCGTCCACGAGGATCAGCGGCACCGGGTTCATGGTGTGTGCGGTGTGGGGCTGACCGGTGGCCTCGTCGAACATCAACTCGGCGTTGCCGTGATCAGCGGTGATCAGCGTGACGCCATCGACCCGCGCGACCGCGTCCACGATCCGCCCAATCGCCAGATCTGTGTTGCGCACTGCTTCGACCGCTGCGCTCATCACGCCGGTGTGTCCGACCATGTCCGGGTTGGCGATGTTCATGATGATGACGTCGTATTTGCGTGACTCGATCGCCGCAACGACTCTGTCCGTTACCTCGAACACCGACATCGCCGGCTGCTGATCGTAGGTCGCCACTTTCGGGGACGGCACGAGAATGCGGTCCTCTCCGGGGAACTGCGTGTCGGAGCCGCCGTTGAAGAAGAACGTCACGTGGGCATACTTCTCGGTCTCGGCGATCCGGAGCTGCGTCAGTCCCGCCCTCGAAAAGACCTCACCGAGGTTGTTCCGCACGTCCGGAGAGGGGTAGAGCACCGGCAGGCCGAACTTCTCGTGATAGCTGCTCATGGTCACGATGCGCGCCTTCGGATGAACCGAACGGTGGAAGCCGTCGAATGCCTCGTCCTTGAAAGCGGTGACGATCTGGCGGACGCGGTCCGCGCGGAAGTTGGAGAAGATCAGCGTGTCGCCGTCCTCGACGCGCCCCACGTGCGAGCCCTCTGCCGTGATCACGGAGAGCGGCTCCATGAACTCGTCGGTGACGTTCTGGGCGTAGAAGCGGCGCATGGTCTCGAGCGGGTCTTTCGTCTCGGTGCCGACACCGAGGGTCATCAGGTCATAGCCGCGCTGAACGCGCTCCCAGCGCCGGTCGCGATCCATCGTGTAGTAGCGTCCGATCACGGTCGCCAGATGCACCCTGGGGTTGTTCGCGATGTGTGCGAGCAGGTGCCCGAGATAACGCTCCGCGGACTTTGGCGGCGTATCGCGGCCGTCCAGGATCGCGTGCAGAAATACGTCCTGCGCACCAAGAGCGATCGCCGCGTCGATGAGTCCGTGAAAGTGCTGCTGCAGCGAATGCACGCCTCCGTCCGACAGGAGTCCTGCGAGGTGTACGCGTGCGCCCTTGACCGCATCGACGAAGATCGGATTCCGCTCCAGCTCTCCTCCGCGGATGGACTTCGAGATGCGCACCAGGTCCTGATCGACAACCCGCCCCGCTCCGATGTTCAAGTGCCCCACCTCGGAGTTCCCCATCTGACCTTCCGGCAAGCCAACCGCCAGACCCGACGCCTCGAGCGTCGTCCATGCGGCATCGCGCCAGAGTGCGTTGAAGCGAGGCGTTTCCGCCTGCGCGATGGCGTTGTACTCCGTCTCCGCTCGACAGCCGAAGCCATCGACGACGACCAGAGTGAGCAGGGGGCGATCCGGCATGGATCGCGGAAGATATCAAATGGTTGCGGAACGTTGCTGGTTGCTGGTTGCTGGTGGGACGATCGTTGTCGGTTATCAGTTGTCAGTGATCTGCTAGCCATGGCGCTGGCAGCCAGTTCTGATCGAACACCGGTCGGCGAATCCCTTTCGCCGCTGGCATGCCGGTGACGGCGTGGTTTGCCGCCGTATGCGTTGACGGCACGTCGTGGTTTGGTTTTGCCGCTGGAGGCGGCGCGTAGGGTAGCCGGTGGTGCGAGCAGAGCGAGCGACCACCGGATTCCAAGCCGCGATGCTGTCGACCCCGGCAGGGGTCGCGGAGATCGCGCCATCCGCGACCAGCCGTGACGCCGTCAGGCCGACTGCACCTGCTTCTCTCGTTTGAACACCATTCCGATATGGTCGGTCGCGCCCGTTTTGAAGTTGATGGAGGTGATGCTCACCAGTTCCCACCCGTCATCGCCGAGCCGGTTCAGCTCCTCTGCGCGT
>JANMSA010000590.1:0-3576 GCA_031388865.1 Acidobacteriota bacterium
CGGGAGGGGCATCAAGAGCTCATGCCTGTTGCCCCGCCCGCCCAGGTCCCTCGACTCGACGCTCGGGATGACAGCGTGTCTTTTCATCAGACCCACGTTCTTCGCCCGATGAACGTTTTCTGCCGCGTGGACTCCTAGGACAGGGCGATCCGACCCCGGCTGAGACTGGTCCGGCGTCCAACCGATGGTATTCTCGCCGTCCGTCCAGGAAATGAGCTTATTCGAAGAGATCGCGCGACGAGCCGGTAGCGGAGCTACGTCTGTCATCCCGACGCCGGACAGCGACGCCTACAGGGATTACTGCCGTCCCGCGCTTGCGCAGAGGCTCGGTGCGATCGGTCTCGACCAGTCGTTCGTCTGGGCATCGGGCGACCGCATGGCGTACGAGCGGAACGGCTCGCGTCACGAAGTCCTGGACATGGTTGGCGGCGCCGGATCGACGCTCTTCGGCCACAACAACCCGGAGCTCATCGCTTACGCCCGAACGCTCCTCGACGCGAGCATCCCGCATCACGGCCAGGCATCGAACCGTGCGTACGCGGGGATGGTCGCGCGCGTTCTTTCGGAGAAGCTCGAAGCAGCGACCGGACAGCAGTTCATCGGCGCGTTTGCAAATACAGGCACTGAGGCGGTGGAGACCGCTATCGCTCACGCTCAGATGGAGAGATCCACGGCGCGCCGGAAGCTCCTAGCGGACATCGACAGGGACTTTGCTCTCGCGCTGCATACGAACCGCGATCGCAAACTCCACGTCTCCGACGAAGCACGTGAGCTCCTTGCGGAGCTGATCGGATCGGCCCTTCCCGAGGACCCGAGGGCTCTTCACGAGCGCCTGCAGGAGCACAACGCCAACACCATCGCTGCGGAGCCGGTTCTGCTCGCGATCCGGCGGAGCTTCCACGGCATGACCACCGGATCCCTTTCCATCACGCACAACGCGGACATGCGCGAACCCTTCGGGGCACCGCGGCTGCGCTCTGCGTGGATCCCGGCGGGTGACTGCAGCGCCGCGGTAGCCGCCGTGGAGCAGGAGCTGCTTCCGATCCATGCCCTCACGATCTCAGACGCCGGTGAACTGCGGGTGAGCCGTCAGTCGTGGTGCAACGTGCTCGCGCTTTTCGTGGAAGTCGTCCAGGGCGAAGGCGGCGTTCATCCGCTCGACCGCGGTTTCCTGGCGCGCCTGCGACAGCTCGGCGACGACCACGGCTTTCCGCTCGTGGCCGACGAGATTCAATCGGGGCTCGGTCGTTGCGGCACGTTCACCGCGTCCGAGCAACTCGGCTTCCGCGCCGACTACTACCTCTTCGCAAAAGCCCTCGGCGGAGGCATCGCCAAAGTCGCGGTGACGATGATCGAACGGTCTCGCTATCAGGACACGTTCGGCTGGATCCGCGGGTCGACGTTCGCGGAAGACGAGTTCGGCTGCCTGCTCGCCCTTCGCGCGCTCGAGATCCATGACCGGGACCGCATTGGTGAACGGTGCCAGGAAAAGGGACGTTACTTCCTCGACAAGTTGCAGGCGTTGAGGCGGCGCTATCCCGGCGTCGTGAAGGATGTCCGTGGCGTGGGACTGATGATCGGCTTCGAGCTGGCGGAGCAGACGCTCTCTGCTTCGCGCCTGCTGCGGGTCATGAGCGACGCCAAGGGCCTCGGCGCGTTCGCCTCGGGGTACCTGTTCAACGACGAACATATCCGTGCGATGAATACCGGGTCCTCGCCGAACACGTTGCGGTTGGAGCCGTCTGCGTACATCGAGACCGAGGATATCGACCGGACGGTAGCGGCGCTGGAGCGCCTCTGCCGGACGATCGAGGGTGCCAACGCTGGAAGGCTGATTCGTCATGTCGCCAGCGGTGCCCATCGCGGCGCTGAGCTGGTCATCGACGACTGGCGCGGGCGACAAACGGCCGTAGACGTCGAGCCTCGCGAGGGTGAGCCGCGCGTGGCCTTCCTTGGCTACCCCGTCGAAAGCGACCGGCTCAGCGAGTGGGATCCGTCGCTATCGATGCTTCCGCGCGATGCCTACGAGAACCTGCTCAAAGCGTGGAACGGAGTGGTGCCGCCGCAGGTCACGCAGCGGATGCGAATCACGACGCCCGCCGGCAAATCCGTTCACCTCACGTACATCGCGTTGCTGCTCTCGAGCGAAATGTTCGAGGAGGAGATGCAGGCGGGAAGGTCGGACGCGCTCCGGGATCAGATCGATGCCGCCGTGGATCTGGCACTGAGCGAGGGATGCCGTCTGATTGGATTCGGCGGACTCACGTCCGTGGTTACGCACAACTGCCGCAAAGCGGCTCGGTACGAGATTGGCCTGACCACCGGAAACGCGTTGACGGTGGGCATGGGAATCGAAGCGATCCTGTCCGGCGCGGCGACGCACGGCGTGGATCTCTCGCGTTCGCGCGCGGCGATCGTCGGCGCGGCTGGAAACATCGCATCGGTGTACGCGCGGATGATCGCCCGCAACGTCCCCGAGCTGGTCATGGTTGGACGGAAGCACAGCACCGATCGGGTGCGCTCAGTCGCCGAACGGATCTACGCAGATGCATGGATGGACATTCGTGAGGGAGCGGCGCTTCAGGGCGTGGCCGCTGCGATCGCGGAGACGGACGCGGTGGCCCGGCTTCGCAACGAGCCTGGAAACGATGATTCCGTGCGTACTGGACGCTGGCTCTTCGAGCACGTAAAGGCGGAACTGGGCGATCGCGCTCCCGTACAGGTCGCGGACGATCTTGCACTGCTGACCTCATGCAGCGTGATCGTGTCCGCGTCGAACTCCACCAGTCCGATCATCTTTCCGCAGCATCTGGCCAGCGGCCCGGTTCTGATCTGTGACATCGCAGTCCCCTCCGACGTCGCACCCGAGGTCGCCTCGGCGCGTCCGGATGTCGTCGTGCTGACAGGTGGGGCAGTGCGCATTGCCGGGAACGAACGTCTGAAGACCTTCGCCAGCCCGCTCCCGGAAGGTCATATGTACGCATGCATGGCCGAGACGGCCCTGCTGGGACTCATGGAGCATTACGATCATTTCTCGTTTGGCGACATCGAGCCGGCGCAGGTCGACGTGATCATGAACGCAGCGAAGGCCCATGGATTCGAGTGTGGCGTCGTGAGGAATTGCTGAATGCCCAAACCGATGCCACTGGCCTGGATGCAGTTGACGCGCGAGAAACTGCGGCTGCTGGTGGCGGTGGCGGGTGTCACCTTCGCCGTCGTGCTGATGCTGATGCAGCTCGGGTTCCGCTCCGCGCTGTACAACAGCGCGGTGCGGCTGCATTCGCATCTCGATGGTGAGCTGTTCCTCATCAATCCGCAGTCCTCGTATCTGGTCTCCATGAAGCCGTTTTCACGACGCCGGCTGTATCAGGCTTCCGGGCTCCCCGGCGTCGCCTCGGTCGCGTCCGTGTACCTCATGCTTCCACTCTGGCAGAACCCCGAGAACGGCAAGACCCGGAACATCTTCGTGATCGGCTATGACATGGAGCGGCAGGTGCTCGACCTCCCGGCCGTCAAGCCTTTTGCGAACGCGCTACGCATGCCCGACACCGTGCTTTTCGATCGCGCGTCCCGTCC
>JANMSA010000596.1:0-2208 GCA_031388865.1 Acidobacteriota bacterium
TTCTGCAGAGGTAGAAACCTCTCAGGACGCGTCAGTCGTCGCGCAAGCCCCACCTGCTCACAGTGAAGTGACCGACGAGAAGATCGGACTCCCAGCGTATCCGGGCGCCACGGAAGTGGCGGCTTCCCGGGTCAAGTTGCACTCCGACCTCGGCGACACCTTCAGCGTCGCCTACCAGACTTCGGATTCACCCACCCAGGTGGCCGCCTTCTACGAAGGTGAGGCAGCCAGACTAGGTACGATGAAGAAGCCGGTAGCCACGAGCGACCTTTTAAAGTCCGTTGCGGTGGACCGCGCTGATGGATCTCAATCGACAGTCCAGGCGATGACCGATCGCAAAGGCGTCACGGTCATCACAGTCCACCGGTTCTTCCCCGCGAAGGAACCCGTCCCTCAGCGCGAGCCAGCGCTCGTGAGGTGATCCGGTCGAGCATGCCGTTGAAGATGAGGCGATGGAACGGGTAGAGAGCGTACCAGTAGGCCCAGCCGAAGAGGCCTTTCGGCGCGAAGAATGCCGTTTGCGAGATCGCGGTCTGGCCGTGTTCGCGGGGGCTCGCCTGAAACTGCAGCCACGCCTTGCCGGGGACTTTCATTTCGGCGCGGAGGCGAAGCAGCCGTCCCGGCTCCACGGCTTCGACGCGCCAGAAGTCGAGCGCGTCGCCGACGCGGAGGTCATCAGGGTGCCGCCTTCCCCGCCGCAGCCCCACCCCGCCGATGACCCGATCCATGAAACCGCGGATCTGCCACGCCCAGTTCATGTAGAACCAGCCGCGCGTCCCCCCGATGCCGGTGACTACTGCGAAGAGATCGTCTGCCGAAGCGGCGACGATGCGCTGCCGCTGATCGAGGATCATCCCTTCCTGGGTGGTCAGCACCGCGGGTTGCACCTGGCCGCGCGTGGTGCTGAGCGCGTCGCTCCACGCCGTCTCGATGTTGCTCGCCTCGAGCCTGGCCAGCGCACGGTCCACCGACTGTCGATAGCTCACCGGCTCGATGCGGGGGAACAGCGTGCGCGCGCTGGGATCGTGCACGATGTTCTCGTTGCGCAGGCCTTCGATCAGCGGACGGGCAATCACGGCCGGAATCGGTGTGACGAAGTTCACCCAGTGTGAAGACAGGCGCGGCGTGAGCACCGGCACAGGCAACAGCCACCGTCGCAGTCCCCGCACCTCGGCATAAATGGTCATCATCTCGCCGTACGTGACGATCTCCGAGCCGCCAATTTCGATCAACCGGCCTTTGCTCTCCGGCACCGCCAGAGCAGAGGTCAGGTAGTCGAGCACCTCGCGAATGCCGATGGGCTGGGTGCGCGTGTAGACCCAGCGCGGGCAGATCAGGATCGGGATGCGTTCGGTGAGGTAGCGGATCATCTCGAAGGAGAGGCTGCCCGATCCCACGATCACTCCCGCGCGGAACTCGGTGACGGCAACGCCGGTGCTGCGCAGCGCGTCGCCGGTCTGCTGCCGCGAGCGCAGGTGCTCGGAAAGCGCAGGCGAAGCCTCGGCCAGTCCGCCCAGGTAGATCACTCGATCGACGCCCGCCGCACGCGCTGCCACACCGAAGTTCGTGGCGGCGGCGAGATCGCGCTCGTGGAAGTCCGCTCCGCTGCCGAGGCTGTGGACCAGAAAGTACGCGCTGTCGACGCCAGCCAGTGCAGGAGCAAGTGTCTCCGGCTGGAGCACGTCGCCCGTGACGATCTCCACCTCCAGCTGCCAGGGGCGCCCCTGAAGACGCGCCGGATCGCGAACGAGACAGCGGACGCGATAGCCAAGCTCCAGGAGACGCGGGACGAGACGTCCTCCGATGTAGCCGGTCGAGCCGGTGACGAGGATGAGACGGTTCGCTGGTTCGGGGGATCTTTCGGGCTCGGTCACGAAGGTTCGATTCTGCTCGCAGGTGCGCCAGATAGCGAGTCGGGAAAATCGCAGTACCGACGGCACCCGTTGAGTATCAAGGTGGGGTCAGACCCCACCGTGAACTTAAGTCCTGCGCGTCTCTCCTGGCTTGCACGCGTCGATGCACACCCAGACGTGACCGTCCTCCAGCCTGGCGGGGAGACCGGCACGCAGCTCCAGTTCCTGCCATTCCGCGGATCCACTGCCGGCATCACTCCCGCCGAACCCCAGAACCTCCCGGATGCGCGCGTCGGGAGAGCGATCGCCGGCATGAGCCAGTGACGCTGCGTCGATTGCGGTCACCACCCCCTGT
>JANMSA010000621.1:0-2571 GCA_031388865.1 Acidobacteriota bacterium
CTTCAAAGTTAACGGGGCCAAGGTCAACGACACGTTCGCGGTTACCTGGCAGGACAGTAGGGGCCTGACGCGCACTGACGAGGCCGCAGTCGGTGCTTGACGGCCAGCCGGTGATCACCACATCCTGAAGGCCGCCTAACCATTCGTTGCACCGGAAAACGTTAGGCAGCTTCTTAGGGGCGCCGGTGTTGACATACCATTTGTGATATAGGCCCAATATGGCATGTGGCGCGTCGAAGAGCATCGCCGTGTAGACAAGCAGTCGGCATCTGCGCCGGTCGAGATATTGAAGCGCTACGAGAAGTGGAAGGACATCGCTGCGATGTCAGGCCCTCCGGGTCTTCGTCTCATCAAGGGGTTTCACGACGAGGCATTGGTCGGGGAGTGGAAGGGCCATCGCTCGTCCCGCCTTGGCGAGCAGTGGCGCGTAATTTATCGCGTCGTGGCGGATGAGGCGCTGTTTCAAGTTGCCTCAATTACAGCCCACGATTACCGGAGACCCTGATGAAGGACTACCGCCCCGCCAAAAAACGAGCGACGGTTACCGTTGGAGAGTCGGTTCGGATTCTTCGCGAACTCCAGGAGATGAGCCAGAACCAACTGGCCGTGGCCTCCGGTATTCCGCAGGCTACGATCTCTGCAATTGAGAACGGCCGCGTCCGGCTCGGGGTCGAGCGGGCGAAGGTGCTCGCACTGGCACTTAAATGTCATCCGGGCGTTTTAGTGTTTCCGGGATGGGAAGCACCAAATGAAGAAGCTGCCTAACCACATGTTGGGGCGGACCGTGGGGCATCGTGGGCCGCGTCCGGCCGCGGCACGGTCATTGTGGCCGGCTACTCAACTCGCGGCCACAGAACGGAGGGCAAAATGAAGACATTCACCGTAGTATCGATAGTCGTCTTTTCGTTGATCGCGATTCTGCAGTTGCTCCGCTTCGTCCTGGGTTGGGAGGTCTCGGTCAATGGAGCGACCATTCCAGTCTGGGCAAGCGGGATAGCATTCATTGTCTCGGGAGGACTAGCCGTCATGCTTTGGCGTGAAAACCGTGCGTCAACGGCCGGCTAAGCTTTGTCGACCAGCGATCGTCGCGATATGGCGCGCAGAGCCCTTAAGCGGCTACTGGCCAACGGCCGTCTCACGGCGCTGCCCAAACGCCCGGCCGATCAGGAGCTCTTGGTGGCCATGGCTTCGTCCCGGATCGAAGCCCACAGGAGCTTCCACGAACGCGAAGTGAACGAGCGGCTCAGAACCTGGCTGGAGACGATTTCCGAGCCTTTCGGAATTGATCACGTCACGCTGCGGCGAATGTTGGTGGATTCGAGGATCCTGATTCGCACCAGCTCTGGGTCCACGTACCAGATCAACGTGGAGCGGTTGGGGGAAATTGAAGCCGTCAGGGGAATCGATCCCGCCGATATCCTTTCCCAAATCCAGAATGAGCGCGATCTTCGCAAGCGGCAGCGTGCATCCGAGGGTGACGCGCTGGCACCCCCAAAAGAAAGGCATTGACCTAAGTATCGGATGGGCATATGGTTAGGCATATGCCTAACCAATCGATGCAGCTCAACCGCGTCTTCCAGGCCCTGGCCGACCCCACGAGGCGCGCCGTTCTCGAGCGGCTGAGCAGCGGCCCCGCCGCCATGGGCGAGCT
This sequence comes from Acidobacteriota bacterium, assembly GCA_031388865.1. GTDB lineage: Bacteria > Acidobacteriota > Thermoanaerobaculia > Gp7-AA8 > Gp7-AA8 > QHVT01. Next base: position 1,652 of record JANMSA010000621.1, read on the forward strand.
GGCGCAGCCCTTCGACATGGCGCTGCCGTCGTTCTCGCAGCACCTCGACGTGCTCGAGGACTGCGGCCTGGTCCGCTCCAGCAAGACCGGGCGGGTACGCACCTACCGGCTTTCGCCGCGGCCGCTGAAAGTCGCGGAGCACTGGATGGCGGTCCAGCGCGCGATCTGGGGGCGCCGCCTCGACCAACTCGACGATTTCCTCAAGGACTTCAAGGAGAAGAAGCGATGACCCGTCCCATGGTTCACAAGCCGGATCCCAAGCTGGACCTCCTCCTCGAACGCGTGGTCGATGTCCCGCGCGAGCTCGTCTGGGCGGCTTGGACCACGCCGGAGCACCTCAAGAAATGGTTTACCCCCGCCCCCTGGAAGACGGTGGAGTGCGCGATCGACCTTCGTCCCGGCGGCGCCTTCATGACTGTTATGCGCTCGCCCGAAGGCAAGGACTTTCCCAACACCGGCTGCTACCTCGAGATCGTCACGAACGAGAAGCTGGTCTGGACCAACGCATTGGCCCCGGGCTATCGGCCCTGCGGGCAGTCCTCCTCCGAGCTTGAATGCGACATGCTGCCCTTCACCGCGGTCATCTCGCTCGAGCCGCACGGCAAGGGGACGAAATACTCGGCGCTCGCCATCCATCGCGATGAAGACGGCCGCAAGAAACACGCGGACATGGGCTTCAACGACGGCTGGGGGAAGGCGCTGGACCAGCTCGTCGCCATGGCCCGGCAAATGTAGCGCTGAACGTCGCGATTGGCGCGTGCGCCTCGGGTGCGAGGACGCGGGGGGTCGAATCCCTCACAATGGCGGCATGAAGACCCCCCAGCGCCTTCGCCCTCTCGTCGAAGAGGGCGTCATCGACACGGTCGTGCGCCAGCTCATGAGCGGCAAGGAGGCCCAGGTCTTCGTGGTGCGCGTGGGCG
>JANMSA010000666.1:0-5601 GCA_031388865.1 Acidobacteriota bacterium
GTGCTAGCAGAACGAACACTCTCCAAAGTCTGCTTCCTCTCTGCGGCGACGGAACGGACACTCCGCTCACTCTCCTGCCCGATTTGGGAGGGCAGTATACGCGGGTGCTTTGGAGGTCGCGCGTGGTGCGATCTCCGCGACCCCTGCCGGGGTCGATTGTTTCGCGTACAGCGGCGAACCGTCTAGGGGGCTTGAGAGTCAAGGCTGATCGCTAGTGAGTCAAGTTTCTTCAGGGGGTTGGAGTCGCGAATGAGCAACTCCAGTCCTCACTCAATTCGACGAGACCCATCCCATCGAGACCCTTCTCCCCCGCGCACGGGGGAGAAGGGTCTCGATGGGATGGGTGTGTCGCGAGACCCGCCGCGCCTCGGGCGACCAGCGCCGCCGGCCGTGCCGTCTAACGGCCGCGCAATCGCAGCTGTTCCGCGGCGGGAGTCGCGCCGATCCATGCCGAGAACTCCGAGGGCAGCAGTGTCAGGATCTCCCGCGCGCTCATGCCGAACAGGTCGTAGTTCAGCTCGAGCTGCTGCAGCACGGCGATCAGCCGGCGCAGGTTGCCCGGACGGCTTGCCGTCGTCGCGCCTGGCTTCGGTCGTTTCGTCCGCGGATTCCAGTACAGCTGATCGACCGCGTGGATCAACCCGCGATTGGTGATCAGGTCGCGGCGATAGCCGAGGTCCCAGACGAAACTTCCGTGCTGATGCACGCCCGGATGCAGGAGCACGCGGGCGTTCATTCCGTGCATTCGATACAGGCGGTAAGGCCCCGCCAGCAGATGCCGTTCGTGCCCCCAGCGCGCATCGCCGGAGATGTAGTGATAGTCCTCGCGAGGCCGTCGCTTGCCGTCGCCACCGACCGGCGAGAGCTGGTCGAAGTAGAAGAGCGCCAGCCATTCCCAGAGGCCGGACTCTCCGGTCAACGCCGGTGTCTCGATGCTCTCGAGCGCGTTGGTGAGATAGATCGCCGCGTCGAGCTTGTTCGCGAATCGACGATCGGCGATCTCGGTCCGCGGCTCCACACGCGACGAGAACTCATCGACGTAGAGAAGAGCGGGATTGGATTGAAACTCCGAGCCCGCGCGAATGCTGCGCAGATGCTCACGAAAGGCCTCGACACCCTTCGCGTTCAGCCTCCGCAGCACCGTCACGCCGGCTCTCCGCCGGGCGTGTGCATCTTCTCCAGAATGCGATGCCGTCCGCAGAACGCGCTCACCACATCATCCACCCACACTCTCCGCTCCTCGCGCTCCTCGGGCAGCGGCGCATCCGTCAGGTCACGCGCCCACCGCAGCCACAGGCTCCACCATTCGGCGGCGTCTTCGCTGGAGTCGTACTCGTCCACGATCAGAATCGTGGTGAGGATCTCGCGTACAGCGGCGGAGTAGACCAGCCCGAAGAACGATGCGTCGTGCCGCGCCATCCGCTCGATCCCGTCGATGCGATTGTTCAGCTCCAGCACCGCCCCGCCCGACTCGATCTCCACGCGCCACGGGAGATCGCCGAGGTCGCGGAAGTTCACCGGGAGGAGACTGATCTGCGAGCCGCCCGTCTCGCCGGCTACGGAAAGCGTGACGTCATCGGTCGCTGCGACGATCCTGCGGGCGCTCTCCGTCTCATCCACGACCTTCACGCGAAAGCGAACGACACTTTCGCTGTCGATGTCGGACAGGCGTCGGTTCTCGGGGATCGAGCTGTTGCCGGCCGTGCCGCAGTCGAAGCGCATGTACGAGGTGCGGTAGTGCGCTTCGATGAACACGCGTGCGGCCGAGGGTGCGTCGACGGCCGAGAGATCGAGCTCCGAATCGAACGCGAGCACGCCATCGGGATCGCGCCGCAGAGCGATCTGCACCGCGCCCCGCGGGATCTTCACGCGCTCAGTGAAGTTCAGCTTCCGGAGCATCGTCGTCCTTTCGCGTGACGCGCACCACCAGGTCGCGGCGCGGATCGAAGCCGGTCAGGGCCAGATGAAAATCGGGTTGTGTGGGCAAAAACTCGAGCCGGTTGCCATCGAGCCGGCGAATGGTCGTGCCTTCGCTCGCGAGGGCTACGTCGTTCTCGCCGATGCGGAAGTCGAACGTGCTGTACTTGCGGAAAGGGTTCCCATGCCGCGTTCGATACGCCACCTCGGCCGTATACGGAACGCCCACGTCTGCAGTGCCACCGCTCCCGCGAAGCGTGAAGCCGCCGGCGATCGGCGTCAGGCGCACGCGCTGGTCGTGCGCTTTGACTGCGACAGGTGGAGCAGGGGACGAACTTCCTGCGCGATCGCGTCGAGCCCGCGGTGCGGGGCCTTCGGCATCGGCGGGAACCTGCACGGAGAAGATGCTCGACAGCAGACTCGCGTCTCTCCCGGCGGGCGGGGTGGAGATCATTGCCGCCAGTTGCTCGATGGCGCGCTTCACGTAGCGCAAGGTGGAAGGGCCGTGCTCGTAGAGAATGCGAATCTTGTCGCTGCGCTCGGACCAGTCGGAGTGCGCGGGATTCTCGGCGTCGCCGAGGAAGGTGGAGAGGGCTTCTTCGTCCGCGACGAGGATCGCCCGTACTCCTTTCTCGCGGCCGCTCTTCACCTCGGGGATGGTGATGCCGCGCCGGATGAAGTGATGCTCACCGCGGCGGAGGGTCTCGTCCTTCTCCAGGATCACGGCGAAGTGCGAAGACGCAGCGCGACTGCGTTTCCTGCGGATCGCGACCCCGATCCGGAAGGCCAGGCGATCCCCGGCTTCGAAGCGTTGGCGCAGGAGCTCGAGCTCCGGAGCGGGGAGCAGATCCTCACGCCACTTCGGTGCGCCGGGGGAGGGAGGCTCGGCGATGGAGATCCATTCGTTCTCGGGCAACGTGACGGACCAGCGTGTGAGGGCGCAGACGCGCGCGACCGGCGTGGTCTGCGCGACCGCTTCGATCGAAGAGGAGCGGATCGTCTCGACGACCCCGTTCTCCTCGACGGTGACCACGAGATCGCCGCGCGTGATCGGGTAGAAATACTGGCGGATCACCGAAGCGACCACCTTTTCGAAGCGGAGATCGTCCTCGCGATGGAACGGCACCACAATCGAGAGCCCGGGCTCCGCGCGTTGCAGGCCGAAGTCTTCGATGAACGTGTCGATCACTCCGGATGCGTCGAGCGCGTGAGGAAAGGAATCGCGTCCGACGTTGCCGAAGAACCCGTACGGAGTGTTCCGCTTTCCTTCGAGGATGTGCGTCTTGAGCACCGATTGTCCGAGCAGCAGACGCTGCTCGTCGTCCGCACGCAGAGTGAGCCCGAACATCGTATGGATGCGCGAGGAGACGGAGAACACCGCCTTGCCGAGCCCCCATCGTCCGCGATCGAGCTCGCCTTTTCCCGAACGCCCGACGTTGCGCCAGAAGTAGTAAAAGTCGTTGCGAGGCGCTGCGACACGGGAGTCGGGATCCAGTTCCGGATCCTCTCCCGGATCGCCCGTCAACCCGCGCGTCCCCGAGTCTTCGATCACGAGGAACGGCATCGGCCCGGAAGCCGCGGGCAACGCCACGGCTGCGAGATGAGGAGCGAGCCCGTGCAGGTAGCGCTCCGCGACTTCCTGGGGGAGCGACTGTTCCTCGACTGCGAAACGAAAGCGCACCCGCACTGTCGAACGCCCCCGCCGCGCGTCCAGCGAGTTCTGGATGGACTCGCGCACGAGCGCATCCGCCAGGTCCTGCGCCTTGAAGAACTCGTCGTGCACCGGATCGACGTTGATCTCCCCGCGATCCATCTCGCGGAAATGCCAGGAGGGGAAAGTGGACATAGGGGCGGCAGATTGTAGCCCGTGGGGGCGGCACGGTTGTACTCTTGCATCCTGTACTCTTGCGACGATGTCTGCCCCTCCGCCACCGCCGGATGATGCTGACAGCAGGCTGCTCCGCCTGCAATGCCCGCACTGCGGCGCCGAATACCCGCTCTGGTTTCGCCCCGAGCCGGCCGTCGCTGGCGACGACACGCTCACCCCCAGCGAATGGGAGAGGTGGCTGAAGACCCAATGCCGCGAGTGCGGCAAAGAGCCGCGCCCGGACAGTTGAGTATCAAGGTGGGGTCAGACCCCACCTTGATCCTTCGTCCCCTATCATCTATCGCTCATGACCCTGGACGCGATCATCGAATGGCTCGACGCGGCGATGCGGCGCCTCCCGAAGAAACGGGCCGTCGGTGACAAAAAGGGCGATCGCGTCAAGCATGTCCGGCGTCTCTACGCGATCCTCGATGCCCGAGGGTGCGACTGGACGTACCGCAGCGACTGGCACACGCTGGCCGTGAAGGTTGCCAAGCTCCTCAAAGAGCCTGCGCCAGAGGCGCCTGAACCGCCGTCCCCGGAAGCGCGGAAACGCGCGCGGCAGCTCGCACCGCCGCCGGAGAAGTCGCGCCCACGCGCGCGCGCCTCTTCGAAAGCGTCGGGCAGGCCTCGCCGCGAGATCGCGAAGAAGCCCGCGCGGGAGACCATCGAGATCAACCCTCAGCTTCAGGCGGCATTCGACGCCGTTGCAACAGGGCGCCCCATCCTCTTCGTGACGGGCGGCGCGGGGACGGGCAAGTCCACCTTCATCCGCGAGCTGCGGGACCGCTTCCCCGATCGGCAGTCCGTCGTCCTGGCGCCGACAGGCGTGGCCGCACTCAATGCCGGCGGACAGACCATCCACTCCTTCTGCCAGCTTCCGCTGCGCCCGTTCATGCCGGGCGACGCACGCGAGGCCGACGATCCGGAGCTCATCAGAACCCTCGATCTCGTGATCATCGACGAGATCTCCATGGTTCGCGCCGACATCCTCGACGGAGTCGACGCGTTCCTGCGTCTCAACCGCAAATCCACGCAGGCCTTCGGTGGCGTGCAGATGGTCCTGGTCGGCGACCTCTTCCAGCTCCCTCCAGTGGTCACGCCCAGCGACCGGGAGCTGATCACCTCGCGCTACGCCACGCCGCAGTTCTTCTCCGCGCACGCGTTGCGCGGCTTGAAGTTCTTTCCTGTGGAGCTGGAGATCGTCTATCGCCAGCGCGACGCGACTTTCGCGCAAGTGCTGGCGATGATCCGCGACGGAGAGAACGCCGGTGAAGCCGTGCGACAGCTGAATGAACAGTGTGTGGGCCGCGCGCTCACGGGTCAGCACCTCATTCTCGTCCCCACCCGCAAAGCCGCGGCCTCGGAAAACGACGCGCGACTGGCCGAGCTCCCCGGGCCCGAGCGCACCTATACCGCCCGTCGCGAGGGCACTTTCGCGAATGCTTCCGAGGACCGGCTTCCGGCGCCTCTGCAGCTCGCGTTGCGGAAAGGCGCGCAGGTCATGTTCGTCCGCAACGACCCCGAGCGTCGCTGGGTCAACGGAACTCTCGGCACGGTGAAGGGCCTCGACGACAAGGCCGTGCGGGTCCGCCTCGCGGACGGCTCCTCCTTCGACGTGGAGCGGATCGAATGGCAGGACGTCCGTTACGCGCTCCGAGACTCGAACAGCGACGACAGGAAGAAGAGCATCGTCGAAGAAGTGGCTGGCACCTACGAACAGTTCCCACTCATGCCCGCCTGGGCCGTGACCATCCACAAAGCGCAGGGGCTGACCCTGGCGCGCGTCCTGGTCGATTTAGACCGCGGCGCCTTCG
>JANMSA010000674.1:0-5182 GCA_031388865.1 Acidobacteriota bacterium
CGTCGCGCAGGGCGAATCCCGGAGCGACTTTGCCGATCAGCGGAGTCCTGATCGCGGCGGGGTTCTTCCCCAGGCCCATGAAGAGCACGCCGAGGAGAATTGCGGCGATGGCGACGCCGACGAGCAGGACGGTGCGATTCATACGGTCTCCGGTGTGCCCTCAGGCATGGCGTCTTTCCCCGGCTCCGCACTGATCACCGGCGCACTGACGACGACGGCGCTCCCGCGTCCGGGAATCAGCGAGAAGAGCGCGCCGATCGCCATGGCGATGACAGCAATCCAGATCCAGACGACGAATGGAGAGATGAACACGGTGATGCTCGCACTCTGACTGGCCCCGTCGATGTTGCTCAGCGAGATGTAGAAGTCGCCGAGTGCGGTGGTGTGCACGTCGGGTGTGCCGATCGGCTCGCGCATCATCTGATACTGATTCATGCGCGGGGTGAGACGGGCCACCTGCTTCCCATCGCGCATGATGTTGAAGGTGCCGATGGTGGACAGACGGTGCGGCTCGGTGCGCTGGTCGACGCCGAGGAACGTGACGTCGTAGCCAGCCACTTTCTGCACCTGCCCTTTCGTGAAGTTCAGCTCGTGCGTCTGGCGCATGGAGCTGCTGATGGCGATGGCGATGATCACCACCACCATGGACGCATGCACGATGTAGGAGCCGAAGCGGCGCCGCCCTCGACGCAGTTGCGACTCGACGAACGCAGTGCCGAACGACTCGCCGTTCTTCATGCGCTGCAGCATCGGCAGGAACATCTGTCCAAGAGTGACCTGGGCCGCATAGCCGCCGAAGGCAATTGTGAGCAGCGTCCATGGGGTGCGTGCGCCGATGGCGAAGCCGGCGATCGCAAAAAGCGCCGCGCCGAAGAGCGGCGGAATCAGGGCCTTGCGGACCTGCTCCGGCGTAGCCCGACCCCAGGGCAGCGCCGGCCCGATGCCGAGGACGAACAGCAACAACGCACCCAGCGGCACGGTCATGCTGTCGAAGAACGGCCGGCCGACGGACATCTGCTTGCCGTTGAACGCCTCCACGACGAGCGGGAAGACCGTTCCGATGAGGACGGTGAATGTCAGCAGAACGAAGATCAGGTTGTTGACGAGGAACATCGCCTCCCGGCTGGCCGCGCCCTCGATGTTCCCTTCCGCCTCGAGCTTGTCGATCCGGAACGAGAGCAGGCCGATGGAGAACAGCAGCAACACCGCCAGAAACGCGAGGATCGTCGGTCCGATCGCGCTCTGCGTGAACGAATGCACGGAGTTGAATACGCCGGAGCGGGTCATGAAGGTGCCCAGGATGACCAGCAGGAACGTGGCCTGGATGAGCGTCACCGTCCAGCCTTTGAGGATGCCCCTCCGTTCCACGACCATGATCGAGTGCAGCGCAGCGGTCGCCGTCAGCCACGGCAGCAGCGACGCGTTCTCCACGGGATCCCAGGCCCAGTACCCGCCCCATCCCAGGACTTCGTACGCCCACCAGCCGCCGAGCATGATGGCCACGGAGAGAAAGATCCACGGCAGCAACAGCGACTGCCTGAGCGGCTTCAGTACGTTGTGGCCAAGCCGCCCTTTCAGAAGCGCTGCGCAGGCAAATCCGAACGGGATGGTCATCCCCACATAGCCGAGGTAGAGAAACGGCGGGTGAATGGCCATCAGCACATGATTCTGCAGAAGAGGGTTCGGGCCGGGCCCGTCGAACGGCGGACTGACGACCGTGTGAAACGGGTTCGCCGGTCCGGCGAGGAGGAAGCTGAAGAACGCTGCAGACCCCAGCCACACGCCGATGGCGTCGGGCTGGTACTCCTCGTAGCGTCCCCGCGTGTACCAGATCGCCCCCGCGATGTACGTGCCGAGGACCAGCCCCCAGAAGAGGATCGAGCCTTCGAGCGAGGACCAGAGGCTGACGATCGTGACCCAGGTCGGCACCTGCTTCGAACCGACCTGTGCGACGTAGCTGACGGAGAAATCGTGGGCGAGCAGCGCGTACACCATCAGCAGCGTGGCTGCGCCGATGAGCGACGCGTACAGGTACGCGAAGCGGCGCGCCCACTTCAGGCCGTCGGCCGAGCGCGTCCTGCCGGCGACGAAGCCAATCAGGGCGCCCGCAGTCGCCGCGAGGAGCGACGCCAGGATGAGCACCCGTCCGAGGGAAGCGATCATGAGTTCCCTTGCTCCACGGACTTCATCATCCGCTCGAGCTCCTTGCGATCGACCGCGTGCCCCTTCTCCGGCGCCTTGTACTCGTTGCTGTGCGACACCATGAGGCGGTTGGACTGGAAATAGCCGCCCGGCACCATCGTGCCTTCGACGACGACGCCGATGTTCTCGCGGAACATCTGCGGCGGAACGCTGCTGGTCTTCACCGGCACGCGCCTCTTGCCGTCATGGACGATGAACTCGACCGCAGAGCCCCCCAGCTTCCTGATCGAGCCCTTCGCCACCATCCCGCCCAGTCGGATCGTCGCCCCGTAGGCTTTCTGACCATTCGCGTGAAGATCTGAAGGTGTCCAGTAGTAGACGAGGTTCTCGCTGATGCCACTCACCGCGATCACGGTGAACGCGAGAGCCGCTACTGCGAACGCGCCGACCATGAACCAGCGCGTCTTGCGGCGCATCTTGGCCGTTTCGGAGATCGTTTCTGAGTTCGTTTCCTTCATGATTTTCTTGGCTCCCGCAGACGCGCGATCAGGGTCACCATGTAGATCGCGAATCCGGCCGCGGTGATTCCGTAGGCCGCCCAGACGAACTCCCACCCTCCAACGACGACACCACTCATGCGGACTCTCCTTCCTGGGGTGAACTCCAATCGTCGGCGGATTCCAGAGCGTAGCGCCGCCGGGCGATCTCCGTGCGCAGCATGATGAACCCAATCACCAGGAACAAGACCGCAAAGGCGTTCATCCGCAGCGGAAGGTGAAAGGGTGAGCTGACGGTCTGTGGTGTCGACTGCTCCTGATGAAGTGAGTTCCACCATTTGACAGAGTAATAAACGATGGGGAGATCGACGGACGCGATGACCGTCGCCACGGCCGACCAGACCGCCCGGCGTCGGGGATCGTCGACGAACTGTCGCAGCGCGATGATCCCGAGGGTGGCGAAGAGCAGCACGGCCACAGAGGTCAGCCTCGGATCCCAGTCCCACCATACCCCCCAGGTCGGCTTGGCCCAGATGGCACCCTGGAAGCAGAGCAGCACGGCCAGCAGCGCCGAGACTTCGAGCCCTGCCTCGAGGCGCGCGTCCCACTTCATGTCGTTGTTGAAAAGAAAGGCGATCGCCGCGATGAACGCGAAGATCACGACCAGCATCCAGTTCCAGGCCGTGGGAACGTGGACGTACATGATCCGCTGGACCTGTCCCATGTACTGCTCGGCCGGTGCGACGAAGAGTCCGAGGTAAGACCCAGCCAGAAGCAGCACGGCGCCGGCGATCAGGAAGTAGAAGGCTTTGTTCATCTCAATCCTCGATGACCCGCCCATAGAGCAGACCGCACAACGACCAGTAGATCAGATCGAACGCGATCAGCAGCACGATCCACGAAGTGCTCTGGTTCATGGGATCTCCATGAATGACGAGCGAAGTCGCTTTTACGGACGCGAGCAGAGCGGGGACGATCAGTGGGAACAACAGCAAAGGCAGCAAAGTCTGTTTCGCCTTGAGTTGGGCGGTCATCGCACCATACAGGGTGCCGGGGGCGGACAGCCCCGCGGTGCCCAGCACGATGATGAGCAGGAGCGTGAAAATGCGAGACGTTCCGGCGTCGTACAGGATCACCATCACCGGCACGAGCGCCACTCCGAGGAGTGTGAGCTGGAGCCAGTTCGCGATCGCCTTGCCATAGTAGAGCGCGAGGGGACTGGACGGAAGGAGCAGCAGTCCCTCCAGAGCGCGATTCTCCATCTCGGAATGAAAGGACTCGCTGAGGGTGAGGGTGGAGGAGAGAAGCAGACCCAGCCACAGGAAGCCGCCGGAAAACATGCGCAGCATCTGTGAGTTCGGGCCGATGGCGAAGCTGAAAAGAAGGAGAGACGCTGCGCCGAAGACGAACACAGCCATCATCTGACCGCGTGTCCGCCACTGGAGAAGGAGCTCCTTGCGCAGGGCGGCGATCATGCGGCGCTCCGGCGTTTTCGCTTGTCGGGTGCTGGTTGTCTGCGCTCGAAGACGTCGCGCGGTTCATGGTGGGAGCTCGAGCCTTCAAGTCTTCGAGTCTTCGAGTCTTCGAGGAGGGAAACGAGCAAGGCGCGGACTCGGCTGAGCCCGAGGACTCGAAGACTCGAGGACTCGAAGACTCGAAGACTGTTTCCCGCCCAGATCCAGCCTCGACGCCCGGGCGTCGCGATCATGGACCTGCCTCGTCAAGGGTCGACTCTTCGAGTCCTCGTGCCTTCGAGTCCACTCGAACACTCGAAGACTCGACAACCCGCCCTCCCTCCAGCACGAGCACGGAATCGGCGAGTTTCTCTCCCCTCTCCCACTGATGCGTGGCCATGAGGATGGTCGTGCCGCGGCGCTTGAGGTCGCGGATCACTTCGTCGACGAGCTCGAACCCTGGCGGGTCCAGCGCTCCGTAGGGCTCGTCGAGCAGCACCACCCGCGGATCCTGCAGGAGCACCCGTGCGAAAGACAATCGCTTGCGCATCCCGGCGGAGAAGGTCGACACCGGGTCGTCGGCGCGCGACGCCAGCGCAACCTGCTCGAGGGCGCGCATCACGCCGTCCCGGCCGATGCGCAGGTGATCGGCGACGATGTGCAGGTTCTCTTTCGCCGTGAGCGACTCGTACAGATAGTTGGCGTGACTGAGGATGGCGGTCATTCTCCGGACGTCCTGGCGATGCCGCACCACGTCGAATCCGCCGATGCTGGCGCGTCCCCGATCCGGACGGATTGCCGTCGCCAGGATGCGGAAGAGAGTCGATTTACCGGCGCCGTTGCGGCCCGCCACCATCATCACCGTCCCCATCGGAACGCGAAAGCCGACGTCGGACAGCGCCCACCGCCGCCCGTAGCGCCGCCCCAACCCCTGCACGTCGATGGAGACCTCGGTCATCGCCCGGGAGTGTGTGATGATTCGGCACCATTCGCAAGCTGCTGCCGCTCTTCCTCATCGCCTTCGCATGCGCGACCCGGCCCCCAGTCGCGATGGGGCCAGTTCCGCCGGTCGAGCCTCACGGCCTCACT